>JBJMKN010000089.1:0-45735 GCA_045805765.1 Solirubrobacterales bacterium | reverse complement strand
CGTCTTCCAGCACTACGCCGCCTTCAAGCACATGACCGTCTACGAGAACGTCGGCTTCGGGCTGAAGATCCGCAAGTGGGACAGGGCGAAGATCTCCGCCCGCGTCCACGAGCTGCTCGACCTGGTGCAGCTGCACGGACTCGCCGACCGCTACCCGTCGCAGCTCTCCGGTGGTCAGCGGCAGCGGATGGCGCTCGCCCGGGCGCTCGCGGTCGAGCCCAAGGTGCTCCTCCTCGACGAGCCCTTCGGCGCCCTCGACGCCAAGGTGCGCAAGGACCTGCGGACCTGGTTGCGCAACCTCCACGAGGAGATGCACGTGACGACGATCTTCGTCACCCACGATCAGGAGGAGGCGATGGACGTCGCCGGCCAGCTCGTGGTGATGAACGAAGGCAGGGTCGAGCAGTCCGGCACCGCCGACGAGCTCTACGAGCACCCAGCCAACGAGTTCGTGATGAGCTTCGTCGGCGAGGTCAACAAGCTCGGCGACGACTTCGTGCGCCCGCACGACATGGAGGTCGTCCTCGACGCTGACGACCGCACCCAGGAGGGCCTGGTGCAGCGGATCGTCACCCTCGGCTTCGAGGTCCGGGTCGAGCTCGTCCTCTCCGACGGGACCGAGGTCTGGGCGCAGCTGACCCGCAACGAACTCCAGCGCCTGGAGCTGCGGGAGGGCCAGATCGCCTACCTGCGCCCGGCCCAGGCCAAAAGCTTCAACGGTGACTCGCCGTCCAATTCCCCAGGGGCCTCGACTCCCCTCGGGACCCAGGACGGCGGCGACGCAGGAGTGCCTGCAGCCGTCTGAAGGGGCGACGGGGCGGGGCGTCTTCTTGCCGGGTGACGCCCCGCCCCACCTCGCCACCACTGAACCTTCGCTTCTAGCTGGAACGGCCTCGACGAAACAACCGCTTCACCCAGCGTGGAGTGAGGATCCCGACGAATTCACGGAAGGACATCGCTTCCTCGCCAAGCATCTCGATCTCGAATCTAGGCTCTACCGGTCTTTTGGATGGATTTGTCTGAGACATTGATCTGATCTTAGAAGGTTGTCGCGATGGCGGCTACCCAAAGGACGACCTCGAGAGTTAGAAGTGCACTTGCTACTTGGAAGAGAGCGACGAGATTCTTAAGCCCTACGTGGTTATTGATGACGCTGCCGTGCATGCGAAGTGAGAGATCCCGATACAGGTGCTCAGCCAGG
Organism: Solirubrobacterales bacterium; assembly: GCA_045805765.1. Lineage (GTDB taxonomy): Bacteria > Actinomycetota > Thermoleophilia > Solirubrobacterales > 70-9 > VAYN01. The sequence continues at coordinate 44,534 of JBJMKN010000089.1, read as the reverse complement.
ACTCCTCCTGCGAACCCCGCATAGCGATCGATCACGCTTCGAGGACTTGCCACAAACTCCCAGTCGTGTGGCCATAGAATCGCTATAGACGCTCCAGCTATCAAAGCAAAGCTCAGTAGAGCCGCGCCCGAGAAGATGCCGGATCCACCTCCCTGGAGCGCTTGCGCTCCAAGAAACGAGGTCGTCACCGCGGCGATGGAGAGCAGGAGCCCTGCACGGGCGCGGACGCTCTCGATGGCGGCCTGCTGCTCAGAGAGGGCTCGCACTGCCTCGTCGTAGGCAACTTTGTAGAGCAGATCCTCGGCCACAGTCTCCCTAGGGCTGAGGCACTCAAGGTTCTCCCCCCTGTCACCCCGCATCACGCGGCCTTCTGCTATTCTTGACTTAGTTGGTCTACAAAGCAAGAAAGGAGACAGGATGTCCAAGCAAGTTCCTACGACGACTTTTCGGTCACGCGGCAGGCTGACCGGGCTGGTGCGGGATGAGAACCCGGCTGGGACGGGGCAGAACCGGACTACGCAGACCGATAACCGGGAGTCGGCCTTGAACGGGGCTGATGAGGCGCTCTTCTACCGGGCGCGGTTGATCCTCGGGGACGGCCTCCCCCGCCCCCAGCGCTGAGTCATGGACGACAGCGCTGAATCTCCCGGCTGTGAAACCTGAGCCCGGATCGCACTCGACGGCGATCCGGGCTCTTTCGCTTCCGGCTCCCTCTCCCTACTTGGAGCTTTTCGAGCTGCCGCTTTTGGAGCTGCCGCTCGTCTCCTCGAGCTGGAGCGGTTCGTCGGGCTGGGGGTAGGCCTGGACGGCGAGGTTCCAGCTTTTCAGCGTGAAGGTGACGTTTTTCGCACCCGCGTACTGGACCGAGATCGTGTGGCCGCCTTTGAGCAGGACGCCCGTCTGGACGACCGTGTTGAGGACCGGCACCGGCGTCGGCGACGCTGCCGTCGACGGCAGGAAGTTCACTTTCCCGGTCGCCTGGCCATCGACCAGGATCTGGATCGGGCAGGCCTGGTCCGGGCCCGGTTTCGGCGCCGTGCAGGTCGCCTGCCCCGAGAAGGTGATCACCGCCGAGCTGGCTTCTGCCTTGGTCGCGAAAGAGGTGAACGCGGTCGGGATGAAGCCGGCCGTGGTCGCCGAGACCGGGCCGTACTGGGCGCTGCCGGCGGCGAGGCCGACGACCGGCGGCTGCGGTGCCGCCGACTTGGCGACGTAGAGGTTCGAGGCCGCCTTTTTCTTCAGGTAGAGCTGCGACGCCTTCTTGTTGCTCACGTACACCTTTGACGCCTGCTGGCTCGTCAGGAACGATTGGGCGACCGAGGGCACCACCGTGACCGAGACGGCGACGGCCGCCGCAAGCACGACGACCGTCGCGGCTCGGGGGGTGGACAGTCTTCTCTTCAGCAATTGGTCCTCCATGTCTGCGGCCTCCCTGGCTTTGCCGGGCGCCCTCGGGCGGCCTTTCTTTACTAAGTGACTCAGGAAGGTACAGAAGCTGCTAGGGTTTTGCGACGTAGTTGGTCAACAAACTCGTTTTATCCCGGCAGAAAGGACTCACCCCCGTATGAGAATCAAGACCCTCGCCATAGCGGCGATCTCCCTCCTGGGGCTCGCTGCGCCGGCGTCGGCCGGTGCCGTGACCCTGATCGGGTCCGGCTCCGTGGCCGCGCAGCCTGTGCTGCAGGCCCTCTTCGCGACCTACAGCAAGCAGGTCAACAAGAAGGTCCACTTCGTCTACACGCCGAACGGAGGCAACGCCGGCGTCAAAGACGTCCAGAACGGAACCAGCCAGTTCGCAGGTCAGGCTCGCACTCCGCTCCCCAGCGATGCCGGGACCACCTACATCAAGATGTTCCTCGACGGGCTCTGCCTCGACGTCAACCCGAAGAACCCGCTCAGCAACATCACGATCCAGCAGACCCACGACATCTACCGCGGGCTGATCACCAACTGGAGCCAGGTGGGATCGAGCCTGGGGACGACGATCGACCCGGTCGGCCGCGACACCAACGGAGGGACCTACAACTTCTTCCTCCAGGCCGTCCTCGGCAACGAGCCGCCGGCGTCCAACGTCAACGCGCTCACCGCCGACGGCCTCGTCGTCAACGCCGTCAAGCAGGACCCGAACGCGATCGGCTACGCCGGGCTCGCCTGGCAGAAAAAGGGCCTCAAGCCCCTCAAGGTCAACGGGATCCCCTGCGCGCCGAGCAAGATCAGCGTCGAGCCGTTGAAGTACCCGCTCTCGCGCTACCTGTTCCTCGTCCTCCCGGGCGACGGCAGCACGAGCCCGAAAGCGCTGCTCAAGTTCGTCGACTGGGCGCGGCGCAGCCCGCTCGCCGGGTCGGTAATCGCCAAAGCCGGCGGGGTTCCCGCCTTCAACAAGAAGTAGGCCTTGGACGAGCAGTTCCCCCAGGAGTACGGCCCGAAATGGTCGGACCAGCGCGTCGAGCGGATGCTCGGCGCGCTGGTCGTCGGGGTCGTCGGCCTGCTGCTGGCGATGATCGTCACGGTCTTCGTTCGCGCCTGGCCGTCGTTCTCGCATAACGGCCTCGCCTGGTTTGGCCCCGGCGGCAACGTCGACGACCAGCTCAACGCGATCTTCCTCTCCGGCCAGAACGGGCTCGAATACGTGTACACCTTTCACGGCTGGCCGCTGATCTGGAGCACGATCCTGATCACCGGCGCCGCCGCCGTCATCGGCCTCTTCTGCGCCCTCTTCGTCGCCGTCTTCATCGTCGAGTTCGCGCCCGAGTGGATGAGCAACGTGCTGCAGCCGGTGATCCGCTTCCTCGCCAGCGTGCCGACCGTGATCTACGGCCTGATCGGCGTCGTCGTCCTCGTCCCCTTCATCGGCAACCACCTGGTCACCGAGCCGCAGAAGGCCTCGGTCGCCGGCGTCATCTCCCTCACCGGCTACAGCCTGCTGGCGGCGATCCTGGTGCTGACGGTGATGATCACGCCGCTGATGGTCTCGATCTTCAGCGACGGCCTGCGGGCGGTGAAACCGGGCTGGCTCGAGGGCTCCCTCGCCCTCGGCGTCAACCGCTGGCGGACGACCTGGAAGATCGGCGTCCGCAGCGCCCGCCCGGCGATCGTCGCCGGGACCGTGCTCGCCGTCGCCAGGGCGATCGGCGAGGCGGTGATGCTGGCGATGATCTCCGGCTCGGTCGGCTTCGCGCCGAACCCGGCCGACGGCCTGATCTTCGTCTACGAGCCCTCGCGCCCGCTGGCGCCGACGATCGTCAAGAACATCGACCAGCTCAGCTCGCCGCCGGCCAACGCGACCCTGTTCGCGATCGCCGCGGTCCTGCTCTTCTCCGCCGCCGCCTTCTCGCTGACCGGCTTCTTCGCCCGGCGGGCGATGCGCAAGTACGGGGCCGCCTGATGCTGCTGCTGAAGGGCAAGTACAAGGCCGGCGACAAGGGCGCCGTCGAGGGAACCGCCACCTGGGCCCTCACCGATCGCATCGGCCTCGCGATCTGCTGGGCGCTGGGCCTGCTCTTCTGCGCGATCGCCGTCGCGATCGTCGTCTACCTGCTGGTCCAGGGGCTGAAGTTCCTGCGCCCGGAGATGCTCTGGACCCCGGCCGCCGCGGGCTTCAGCGAGGGCGAAACGGGCGGCTTCTCCGATGCCCTCTTCGGCACCATGATCGTCGCCGTGATGGGGATAGCGGTGGCGCTGCCGACCGGGATCGCGGTCGCGGTCTGGCTGGTCGAGTACGGCCGGCCGGCGGCCCTCGCCCGCGTCACCGAGATGACGATCGAGGCGATCGCCGGCATCCCCTCGATCGTCCTCGCCCTCTTCGGCACCGTGATCTTCTCCAGCACCGCGCTCGGCTTCCTCAGCCGCAGCTCCGAGGGGGTCGTCTTCGGCCGCTCCTTCTTCGCCGCCTCGGCAATGCTCTCGCTGGTGGCGCTGCCGCTGATCGTCGCCAGCGTCCGCGAGGGCCTCAACTCGATCCCCCGCCACGTCCGCGAGGCCTCCTACGCGGTCGGCAAGACGAAGGCGGCGACGACCCGCCGCATCCTCCTCCCCACCTGCCGGCCCCAGGTCGCGACCGGCGCCATGCTCGGGCTCGGCCGGATCATCGGCGACACCGCGATCATCGTCGTCCTCCTCGGCGCGACCCAGAACTTCGCCCCGGTCGAAGGCGTCGGCTTCCCCCTCAACTACCTGCGCGGGGCCGGCACCACCCTGACCAACTTCGTCTACGAGGCCTCCCCCACCGGAAACCTCAACCAGCCGCAGAAAGCCTACGCGGCGGCTTTCGTCCTGCTGCTGATGGTCCTGGCCCTGAACGCGGCCGTCGACGTCGTCCATCGCCGCGCCCGAAAGGTAGGAACGTGGAGCCACTGATCTCTCCACCCCCGATCCGCCGGCTGCGGCTGGAGGATCCCGAGCCGGCCGCCGAGGCGACGCCGACCGAGGGAGCAAACTTCACCGCTGCCAAGCGCTCGGTCGGCGCGCCCCAGTTCTCGATCCGGCGGATGGAGATCGACGAGGTCTCGGTCCACTACGGCGCCAAAGAAGCCGTCAAAGGGGTCTCGCTGCCGGTCCGCCAGGGCGAGGTGCTTTCCCTGATCGGCCCTTCGGGCTGCGGCAAGACGACGCTCCTGCGCTCGCTCAACCGGCTCACCGAGCTGACGACCTCGGCGACGCTGACCGGCAGCATCCTCCTCGACGACGTCGACATCACCGAGATCGAGCCGACCCTGCTGCGACGCCGGGTGACGATGGTCTTCCAGCAGCCGAACCCGTTCCCGATGAGCGTCTTCGACAACATCGCCTACGTCCTCCGCGAGCAGGGCTCCCGCCGGGCGCGGCGCAAGAGCCTGGAGCCGAAGGTCCACAGCGCCCTCGACCGCGCCGGCCTCTTCGAGGAGGTCAAGGACAACCTCGACCATCCGGCGCTGAAGCTCTCCGGCGGCCAGCAGCAGCGGCTCTGCATCGCCCGCGCCCTCGCGGCCGAGCCCGAGGTGCTGCTGCTCGACGAGCCCTGCTCGGCGCTCGATCCGAAATCCACCCAGGTGATCGAGGACCTGATCGTCAAGCTGCGCGACGACGTCGCCGTCGTCATCGTCACCCACAACCTGCAGCAGGCCTACCGGATCGCCGACCACGTCGCCTTCATGTACCTGGGCGACCTGGTCGAGTACAACAGCGCCACCGCCCTCTTCGGCTCGCCCCGCGAGCAACGGACCCAGGAGTACGTGAGCGGTGCCTTCGGTTAGGCGCAGCAGGCAGCTGGCGGTCCTCGTCCTCGGCGGCACGCTCGCCGTCGCCGGCCTGGCCGGCTGCGAGACGACGCAGGAAAAAGCCGAGGCCCAGCGGGCCGAATCCGCCCGCATCCTCAAGCAGCGCGACAAGCGCCAGGAGAACCGGAACAAACAACAGCAGCAGCGCCAGGACGAGAAGGAGAAGGGATGACGGTGAGTGAGCTCGAGCCAACCCGCCGGCCGCAGGCCTTCGAGCCCTGCGAGGAGTGCGGGGCGCCGATGGACCCCCAGCAGCGCTACTGCGTCAACTGCGCGGCGCGGCGCGGCAACGGCGCCAACCCGGCCTCCCGCTATTTCGCAACCATGAGCAAACGGGCGCGCCGCCCTCTGGCCCGGCCGGCGGCGAAGCCGAGCCCGACCAGCCGCGCCGCCGCGGTCGCCTTCTTCGCCCTGCTGCCGCTGGCGGTGGGGCTCGGCGTGGTCGTCGGCCGCAGCGGCTCTGACGGCGGCGGCGACAACGAGGCGCTGCTGCAGGCGCTGCGCGAACGCCCGGCCGCCACCGCCACCGCGGCGACCCCGACCGCCGCTACCGCGGCGAAAGCCAAAAAAGCCGCCAAAGGCGACAAAGCCAAGGCCAAAGGAGAGGGCAAAGTCATCGCCCACACCGACAACGGCGACGTCCACGAAGTCACCAACTTCAAGGCCTCCGCCCAGAAGGAAGCGGAAGACACGAAAGCCGTCGAAGAAAACCCCGAACAGACCGGGGAGAACTACATCAAGGCTCAGCAGAACCTGCCCGACGTGATCGTCGTCGGCGGCGAAGGCGGCGGCAGCGCCCCGGCGCCCTCGGGAGTGGAACCGTGAAGGACGACCTGACCACGCAGCGCGACCGGCTGCTGGAGAAGTTCACGGTGATGCAGGCCGACCTCGGCGGCGCCTTCTACGAGATGGCGATCCGCGACCACGTCCGCCTCGACGTCCTCACCCGCAAGGCCGCCGAGCTGCAGCGGGTCGACGCCGAGCTGCTCGCGGTCGAGCGTCTGCTCGAGCTTGAGCGCTCCGACGCCGCCGGTCTCTGCCCCAGCTGCGGGTCGCCCTACGGCCCGGCCGTCCGCTTCTGCCCGCAGTGCGGCAGCTCGCTGGCGCCGGTGACCGAGGTGGCGGCGTGAGCCTCCTCTCCGGCCCGATGCAGAAGGCGATCGCGGCGGCCGCCAGCCTCACCGGCAAGCGCTTCTCGCTGCTGGTCGCCTCCTCGCTCGTCGCCACCACCGGCGTCGTCGCCGTCGGCGCCAGCGGCTCCGAGGGCAACAGCCCGATCGCCGCCGCCGCTGTGCGCACGCTGCTGGAAGAAGAACCCGCCGCGGTCGCCGCCGCCCCCGTTGCGGCAACCCCGGAAGCCACGACCCCTTCTTCCCCAACGCCGGGACCGAGCGCGGAAGCGGCTTCCTCCGGGCCGCTTCCCGCGCCGGCGCCCGCTCCCGAAGCCCCTGCCCCCGAACCGGAAGCGCCGGTTACGAGGCCAACCGAGCCGGAAGCCCCCGAAGCCGGCCCGGTCGGGCACGTCTTCTGGATCTCCCTCGCCAGCCCCGGCTACGAGGCCGCCTTCGGCGCGACCTCGCAGATGCCCTATCTCTCGGGCGAGCTGCGCGAACAAGGGTTGCTGCTGACCAACTACTCGCTGCTCGACACCGCCCCGCTCCCCAACTCGATCGCCGCCGTCAGCGGCCAAGCGCCGGCCGCGGCGACGAAGGCGGGCTGCCCCGTCTTCGAGGAGTGCGTGAACGAGGTCGAAACGCTGAGCCTCGCCGACCAGCTCGTCGGCCGCCAGCTCAGCTGGCACGGCTACTTCGAGGGGATGACCGACGAAGCCGGCAAACCCGACAGCTGCGTCCACCCTGAACCGGAAGCGGGCGAGCTGACGACCCCCGGCGGCTACTCCTCCCGGCTCAACCCGTTCCTCTTCTTCCACTCGCTGCTCGACCTCGGCGACTGCGACGAAAACGACGTGCCGCTGGACGAGCTCGCCGCCGACCTGCGCAAAGCCGAGTCGACGCCGAACCTCGCCTACATCTCGCCCAGTCTCTGCAACGCCGGCTTCCGCGGCAGCTGCCCGGAAGGGACGGCCGACGGCGCCGCCGCCGCGGACGCCTTCCTCGCCAAAGCGGTGCCGGAGATCCTCGCCTCCCCCGCCTACAAGAAGGACGGCCTGCTGATCGTCAGCTTCGGCGCCGCCGACCCCGCCCCGCCGGCGGATCCGGCCGCGCCGCCCGAGGACCCGAAAAAGGTCGGCGGCCTGCTCGTCTCGCCGCTGCTCGCCCCGGGGGCGACCGACGGCGCCGCCTATGACCCCTACTCGCTGCTGCGCTCGATCGAGGATCTCTTCGCGCTGGAACCGCTCGCCGGCGCCGGGGGCGCCCAAGTCCGCTCCTTCGCCTCCGCCTTCACGGCAGGCAACGGCGGCGACTGAGATCTGGCACGCTCCCGTGGATGAGCCCGCAGGAGCAGACCGGTGAGCCGATCACCCAGGCAGGAATCGAAGAGCTGAAAGCAGAGCTGGCCGAGCTCGAAGGCCCGGCACGCAAAGCGATGGCGGCGCGGATCAAGGTCGCCCGCGAGGAGGGCGACCTCAAGGAGAACGCCGAGTATCACGTCGCCAAAGAGGACCAGGCCCACCTGGAGACGAAAATCAAGCGCCTCCAGGAACGGCTGCGAAACGCGGTCGTGGTCGAGGTCTCCGCCCTCGACAGCGACTTCTTCTCCTTCGGCCGCACCGCCGAGGTGCGGGACGAGTCCAAAGGCGAGACCAACACCTGGACCCTGGTCGGCTCGACCGAGGCCAACCTCGCCGAAGGCCGGCTCTCGGCTGAGTCGCCGATCGGGCGGGCGCTGCTCGACGCCAAGGTCGGCGCGACGGTCAAGGTCGAGACGCCGAAAGGCGACCGCGCCTTCAAAGTCCTGAAGCTCGTCTCCTGACCCCCAGATGCTGAGGCTGCGCTCCTCCGTCCCCCACCACCGGGCCGAGGAGTTCGGAGCGCTGCTGCGGGGCCATGAAGGGGTGCGGCGGGTCGTGCAGCAGGTCGACGCGGGGCGCGACGCCAAGGCCTACGTCTTCGTCGCCGACGTCGAGCCGAACTGCGCCGACATGCTGGTCGAGGAAATCGGCCGCCTCGGGCTGCCGCTGGATGACTACGTATTGACGAAAATGGAAGTGGTCGCGCCCCAGCACCGCCACCGCTTCGGCGAAGGGGGAGTCGACGGATTCGCCTGGGTGGAAGTGCTCGGCGCGGCGAGGGCCAACTCGCGGCCGCTGGCGCGCTACCTGGCGTTGATCAACGTCGCCGCCGTGATCGCGGCCCTCGGCGTCATCACCAGCAGCTCGATCCTGATCGTCGGCGCGATGGCGGTCAGCCCCGACCTGCTGCCGATCTGCGCCACCTCGGTGGGGCTCGTGCGCGGCGACCGCGAGATCGCCCGCCGCGCCTTCGCAACGCTTTGGATGGGCCTCGGCCTGGTCATCGTCACCGCCACCGTCCTCAGCGCCTTCCTCAGCGTGTTCGGGTTCCTCCCCGACGGCTTCGAGGTCGAGCAGAGCAGCCTCAGCACCCTGGCCAAGACCGACTACTCGACCGTGCTGGTCGCCCTCGCGGCGGGGGTCGCGGGGATGCTCGCCTTCGAGACGAAAGCGAGCGCCGCGGTCGGCGTCGCGATCTCGGTGACGACGATTCCGGCCTCCGCCTACCTCGGGGTCGCCCTCGGCGCCGGCGGCATCGAGCACGCCTTCGGCGCCCTCGTCGTCCTCGTCATCAACGTCACCCTGCTGATCGTCGGCGGGACGATGACGCTGCTGATGCAGCGGGCCCTGCCGAACCGCTCCGGCACCCCGCTCTAGCGCTTTAGCTGAGCCGCTCGAGCAGGCGGTCGAGCAGCTCCGCCTGCGCGGGGATGATCTTCTCCCGCGCCGCCGCCAGGTCAAACCACTCGGCCCGGTCGACCTCGGGAAACTCCTGCTGCTTGCCGCTGCGCGGCGGCCACTCCATGCTGAAGGTGTTGCTGGCGAGGATCGCCGGGTCGAACTCGGCCTCCGCCGCCCAGGCTTCGACCACTTTCCCCGCCCGCTGCCTGATCGAGCCGAGCTCGATCAGCTCCTCGGGGTCGAGCGCCGGCGCCGCGCCCAGCTCCTCTTCGAGCTCCCGGATCGCGCAGGCGCGCGGTTCCTCTCCCTCCTCGATCTGCCCCTTCGGGATCGACCAGGCGCCGGCGTCTTTGCGCGCCCAGAACGGGCCGCCGGGGTGAACCAGGAGGAACTCGGTCTTCCTGCCGGTGCGGCGGAAGAGGAGGATGCCGGCGCTGCGCAGTGTCGCCATCGGTCCGAGTCATACCCGACTCGGACCGATGGCTGAGCCCCGAGGGCGCCTACTTCAGCTTGAAGGCGACCAGTTGCGGCTGCTGGCCTTCCGCCACCGGCAGCCCGGCGCCGGCGACGAGGGTGTCGCCGCTGACCATGACCCCGGCGTTGGTGCCCGAGGGCAGGGCCGCCTGCCAGAGTTCCCCGCCTTTTGCGGTCGTGAGGGCATGAATTACGCCATCCGCGGTCGTCGCGAAGACGACGTCGTTGGTGACCAGCAGCGACCCGTAGGCGGGCTGTGACATTTCCGTCGTCCAGAGGATCTTGCCGGTGGCCAGATCGAGTGCCGCGACTTCGCCGGTCGCGGCGCTTTCTTCGCTCGTTTGTTCGCCGTTCACCAGGGTCGCCGAATGGTTGACGAGCGGGACGTAGATCCGTTTTTCGTCGGCCGCCGGCAGAGCGACGACACCGCCAAGCGCGCCCGGGAAGACCTCGCCGGGCTTGATCTTGTCGTATTCGCCCTTCATCGCGTAGATGTTGTCTTTGTCGTGGCCGTTGTGCTGGCCGACGCTGGTCCTCCAGACGGGCTTCCCCGTCTTCACGTCAACGGCGACGACGAAGCCGGACTTGCCGGAGCCGATCGCCACTTCCCTACCGCCCGCCTTGGTGATGATCGGTGAGTTCTGGAAGTCCCAGTCGTAGATGTTGTGCGGGGTCTCCTGGTAGTACCAGGCGAGCTTGCCCGTCTTCGGATCGAGTTTGACCAGCGAGTCCGCGTAGAGGTTCGGCCCCGGCCGGCTCGAGCCGAACGGTTCGCCTTTGGCGCCGGGCAGCGGCGCCGGGTTGCCGGTCCCGGCGTAGACGAAGCCTTTCTCGTCGAAGGAGGGCGGGTACCAGAGGCCGCCGCCGGAGTTCACCTTCGGCTTGCCCCAGAGGCCTTTCGGGACGGTGTCCCAGTGCCAGAGTTTCTTGCCCGTCTTGGCGTCCATCACCCAGAGCGTGCCGACCGCGCCGGCTTCGTATTCGGCGTTGGGCGTCTCCGGGACCGTCGAGACGTAGACCTTGCCGTCGTTGACGCCCGGGGCCATGTCGACCGCGCCTTCCAGGTTCACCAGCCAGGCTTCCTTGCCGGTCTTCTGGTCGAGGGCGAAGGCCGCGCCGGCGGTGGCGCCGTAGACCTGCCCGTCGGCGACGGCGAGCCCGTTGGGGCCGTGGCTGGCGGATTCGAATTTCCTCGACCAGAGGACGTCGCCGCTGGCCAGGTCGATCGCCTGCACGTTCGATTCGAGGTCCTGCGAGTAGATGACGCCGTCTGCGATCACGGGCGTTGACGCATAGCTCCCATAGACACCGATGCCTTCGATCGGGTTCGACCAGCTCGTTTCGAGCTCACTGACGTTGCTGCTGTCGATCTGGCTTTTCACCGAGCGGGTGCTGGCCAGGTCGACGTTGGAGTAAGCGTCGCCGGTGAAGCTGGCCTCACTCGAGGAGGACGAGGAATCCGAGGAGCCGCACCCTGAGACGAGGACAGCCGCGATTGCAGCAACCGCGAACAGCGGCAACCTCCAGAACCTTGGTGGCAAAGGCATTCCACTTCCTCCCTAGTCGAGTAATAAAGACTGATTTTTTATACTGTCAGAAATCCCTGCAAATGCGCCACCCGTTTCCTGCAGCAGCGGCTGCAGCACACGGTTCGCGAGCAACCCGAGGCTGCCGAGGTTGGCGAAGCCGGGGCCCTGGCGGAGGCCGCCGAGGCCGGGAATGTGCAGGCGGGGGCGCACTCCCTCAAGCTCGAGACCGCGGCCGATCGGCACCTCGAACTTGGGCGGGCTGTCCCAAAGCGGGCCGCACTGTTCTTCGACCTGGTCGCGAACCCCGTCGGGGAAGAGGCCGCGAAGCTGTCGCAGCAGGTCGAACCCGGTGCAGTTGACGACGTAGTCGTAGCGCTGGGCCGTCTCCCCTTCGGAGGGGCTGTCGAATTCGAGCAGGGCGCCCTCGCCGTCGTCGGCGAGGGAGACATGTTGGGCGCGGCCGCAGACGAAGGAGAGGTGGTCGTCGTCGGCGATCCGCTCCAGCACGCTGGCGTCGAACACGCCGCGGTCGCAGTGCTTGACGAAGTCCCGCCGGGTCTCGACGTCCAGGTGTTCCCAGTCGACGTTGTCGGGGTCGGCGAAGACGCGGTTCTCGAGGAAGCTCTCGCCGCGGCTCAGCGGCAGCGTCGGCGTGTAGATCGTCAGCCGCGCCTGCGGCCGCAGGTCCCGCAGGAAGACGAGGGCGCTGAGGGCGCTCTCGCCGCCGCCGATGATCGCGATCTCGACCGGCTCGCCCTCGGGTACCCCCGCCAGTTCCTCGCGGCGGCTGTCGCAGTGGAAGACCCGGGGCTCGACCTCGGGGTCGTGCGGGAAGTGGCGGTGGACGCCGGGGCCGGTGAGGACGAGGACGCGCCCCGTGTGGCGCTCGGGGTCCTGCGGCCGGCCCCGCTCGGCCACCTCGGCCTGCCAGCGATCGCCCGCGTCGTTGAGCGAGACCTCGGTCACCCGGCCGTCGTAGATCGTCACTCCCTCGGTCGCCCGTTCCAGCACCCAGCCCAGGTACTCGCCGTAGTCGCGGTGCATCACCGAGGGCGAGCCGGAGTTGACCCAGGTCGCGTATTCGTGGCGCTCCATCGCGAATCGCTGCCAGGTCAGCGGCATCAGGGCGGCATCGATCTCGTCCCCAAGAGAGCCGAACTGGCGGCTGCTCTGGTACGGGAAGCCGACGTCCTTGATCGGTGGGATCGCCAGCGGCTCCTCGCCGGAGGTCATCCCGTTGCGGCCAAGCCAGGAGGCGGCGGGCTCGGTTTTCTCGATCACCGTCATCGAGATCTCGCCCAGCCCAAGGGTGTTGATCGTGTGCACCTTGGCCGCGAGCGCGGCGGCCTTGGCGCCGGCGCCGACGATGAGGATGTCGCTTTCGCTCATGCACCCCTCCTAGACGGGCGCCAGGGCGCGTGGCCCGGCCGGCTCCGTCTCTCTCGGTTCGGCGATCACCAGCCCCTTCTGGTCGGGGGCGAAGGCGATCGCGCTTTTGCGCGCCCGCTCGGCGTCGTCCTCGACCGCGCGCAGCTCGGTCGTCTCCAGCACGATCCGCAGCACCCGCTTCATCTCCATTTCCGCGTAGCTGGCGGCGAGGCAGCGGCGGACGCCGCCGCCGAAGGGGATCCAGGTGTAGGTGCCGGGCTGTTTGCCGACGAAGCGCTCGGGGAGGAAGCGGTGCGCTTCGGGGTAGTGGCGCTCGTCGCGGTGGATCAGGTGGATGCAGGGGGCGACCGTCGTTCCCGCCGGCAGCTCGTAGCCGCCCAGCCGCAGCGGCTCCAGCAGGTTGCGGACGACGACCGGCACCGGCGGCCGCAGCCGCAGCGTCTCCTTCACCACCGCGTCGAGGTAGGAGCCGTCGCCGCCGAGGATGTCCTCGCGCAGCTTTTCCAGCTTGTCGGGGTGGCGCAGCAGCCGCTCGAAGGTCCAGGCGAGCGTGCTCGAGGTCGGCCCGTCGGAGAGCAGCGTCACCAGTTCGTCGCGCAGGTCCTGATCGGAGAGGGGCGAGCCGTCCTCGTAGCGGGCCTGAACCAGCATCGAGACGACGCCCATCGCGCCGCCGTCCGGTTCGGCCTTGCGCCGCCGCACCTCCTCCATCACCGCCCCCTCGACCGCGCCCATCGCCCCGCGGTAGCCGCGGCTGCGGATCACCCAGCCGGGGCCGAAGGCGGCGAGCATCGCCAGGTTGCGCGGTTCGTTCATCCAGGTGGTGAGGCCGCGCAGGCGCTCCCGCAGCGGCTGCAGCCGCGGGGACTCCGAGTCTGGGCCGAAGACGGCGCGCATGACGACGTCGAGGGTGATGTCCTGCATCCGCGGCCAGAGGGCGAACGGCTCCCCCACCGGCCAGCGGGAGATCTCCTGCCGGGCGACCGCCGCCATCATCTCGGCGTCGGCCTGCACCGCGCTGCCGTGGAAGGAGGGCAGCATCAGCTTGCGCCGGGTCATGTGCTCCGGTTCTTCCAGCAGCATCACTGAGCGCGGGCCGAGCAGCGGCCCGAGCAGGGGGTTGGCGGTGTCGACCCCAACCGCCCGCCCCGCCGTGAAGACCGCTTTCACGTCCTCGGGGTCGGCGAGGATCACCCAGTCGCCGTAGTGGCGGATCCGCAGCGTGAAGGCATCGCCGTAGCGGCGCTGGCACTTCTCGAGCCACGGCAGCGGGCGCTGGGTCCAGCCGACCGCCTGCAGGGCGCGGGGCATGCGGGGGCCGGGCGGCAGCGCGCTCATGCGGCGTCCCTCCCCTCCTGCGCCGCCAGCTCGTCCATCAGCTCGTCCTCGAGCCGGCAGGTGGTCGAGATCAGCAGGTCGAAGAGGTCGGCGGAGAACCGCGGCGGCAGGTCGTGTTCGGCGCCGCGGGCGAGGTAGCGCTCGCGCACTGCCTTGACCCGCTCGGGCTGCATCATCGGGATCCCGTGCTCGCTCTTGTGGATGGCGACTTCGCGGCAGATCTGCAAGCGCTCGCCGAGCAGCCGCGCGATCTCGTCGTCGATCACATCGAGGCGGCGGCGAAAGGGCTCCAGCCCGTTGTCGCTCATCGCTCGTCGCCTCCCAGCAGGCCGGTGGCGAAGGCGTGGCTGCAGTCGGCGAGCTCGTCGAGCGCGTAGCCCCCCTCCTGGATCACGCAGACCGGCAGGCCCGAGCGCGCCAGCAGGCGGCCGACCTCGGCGAAGATCTCGGGCCGGAAGCTCCAGCCCCCGTGCGGGTCGCCCGCGACGGTGTCGTAGCCGAGCGAGACGACCAGCGCCCGGGCGATCTCGGCGAGGTCGTGGATCGAGTGCGCGACCTCGGCCAGGTAGGTGTCTTCGTCAGGGCTCTCGAAGAAGGCGACGGCGCGTTCGCCGGCCAGCCGCGGCAGCGGCGTCCCCGGCGGCAGGTTGGTCACCGGCGCCGCGTGGAGCGAGTGCAGCGCGGCGACCGGGCCCATCCGCTCGACCAGGGCCGAGGTGCCGTTCGGGTAGTGGAGGTCGAGGTCGATGATCCCGACCGGCTTCAGGCCGCCCTCGGTGAGACGGCGGACCGCCGCGCCGGCGTTGTTGAGGTAGCAGTAGCCGGCGTGGAAGGCGGGGCCGGCGTGGTGCCCCGGCGGCCGGCAGACGGCGTAGGTGAACTGGGCGCCGCCCAGCAGGCGCTCGGCGGCGGTGATCGAGGTCCGGATCCCCTCCCGCGCGGCGGCGATCAGGTTGGCGTTGACGGGGATGTCGGGCTCCAGCCCCGGCGGGGCGAAGTCCGGCATCACCACCGGCTCGGCCCCGGAAAGCTCGGCCAGCGCCCGCAGGTACTCGGCCTCGTGCAGCGCCGCCAGCGTCCGTTCGACCTCCTCGTCGGGAGCGTCGGCGGCGACCGGCCGCACACGCGAGTGGCGGACGAGGCCGGCGCGTAGCTCGACCAGGCGCCGGTTGCTGTCGCGACCCTCGATCCGGTGCTCCCCTTCGCGCACCCAGAAGGCGTCGTCGTCGCGCCCCTGCCGCTGCTCGACCATCAGCAGCTCGCTCATCCGAGCAGCCTCCGCATCCGCGGCCCGAGGTGCTCGAACCCGTTGCGCTCGTAGAAGGACTCGGTCGAAGCGATCGCCGCGAAGGTCTCCCGCGGCAGGCCGACCTCAAGCCGGCTGACACCGCGGGTTCGCGCCTGGGATGCGATCGCCTCGACCAGCTCCGCCCCGACGCCGCGACTGCGCCAAGCCTCATCGACCCAGAGGTCCTGGATCGTCGCGTAGATGCCGGGAACGTGGATTGCCCGCTGCCAGCTGGCGCTGAGGACGCCGACGATCTCCCCGTCGGCCTCCGCAATCAGCACCGAGCCGCCCGCCGGTTCTCCCAGCAGGGCGCGGATCTCAGTTTCAAGCTCATGTCGCTCGGGCCGGCGGCCGCCGAGCTCCAGCAGGAGGCTCTCGACCGCGTTTGCGACCGCGGCGACGTCGCCCTCCCCCGCCTCGCGAATCGTGGCCTCGCTGGCGAGCGATTCGCTCACGCCGCCGCCTCCGCCTGCCTGGCGACCGGCTCCAGCTCGACGCTCCAGGCCTCGCCGGGGACGTCGCTGCCGGTCACGGTCCGGGCGATCGCCGCCATCGGCGCCCGCGCCTTGAGCAGGATCTCGTCGAACTCCTCCTCGGGGTCCGACTGCATGACGATCGCGCCGCCGGCGCCGATCGTCGTCCGCCCCGGCCGCATCACGATCGTGCGGATGACGATGTTGAGGTCGGTCGAGCCGTCGGCGCCGAAGTAGCCGATCGAGCCAGAGTAGACGCCGCGCGCCTCCTCCTCGAGGCCGTCGATGATCTCCATCGTCCGCTCCTTCGGGGCCCCGGTCATCGAGCCGCCGGGGAAGGTGGCGCGGACGCAGTCGACGGCGCTGCGGCCGTCCTCGAGCCGGCCGACGATCGTCGAGACCATCTGGTGGACGGTCGCGTAGGGCTCGATCACCATCAGGTCGGGGACTTCGACGCTCTCGAGGTCGCAGACGACGCCGAGGTCATTGCGCAACAGGTCGACGATCATCAGGTGCTCGGCGTAGGTCTTCTCGTCCTCGCCCAGCTCCTTCACCCGCGCCGCGTCCGCTGCCGGGTCCTCGACCCGGGAGATCGTCCCCTTGATCGGGCGCGCCATCACCTGGCGCTGGCGGTCGACCGAGATGAAGCGCTCCGGCGAGGAGCTGACGATCGCGTTCTCGCCGAAGTGGAGGAAGGCCGAGAAGGGCGAGGGGTTGGCGCGACGCAGCTGCCGGTAGAGCTCGAACGGCTCCGGGCTGGCGTCGGTCGAGAACTGGTCGGTGAGGCAGACCTCGTAGGACTCGCCGGCGAGCAGTTCGGCCTGGGACTTGGCGATGTCGGCGAGGTAGCGCTCGCGGCCGCGGCCGGAGTGGAAGCTGACGTGGCCGCCCGGGTTCATCGGCGGCGCCAGCGGCCGCTCCGCCGGAGGCTCGGCGATCGCATCGCGGACCAGCTCCTCGGCGGCGTCGAGCCAGAGCTCGGCCTCGGGGTCCTCGCCGCGGCAGAGGGCGAAGAGGTAGGTCTTGCCCTTCGTGTGGTCGACGGCGACGACGCGGTTGGCGAGCATCATCGCCGCGTCGGGCATGTCGGAGCTGTGGACGTTGGGGGAGCCGCAGTCGGCCTTCAGCTCGTAGCCGAGATAGCCGACGTAGCCGCCGACGAGGCCGCGCTCGACCCCCTCGGGCGGGTCGACCTCGATCCGCCCCAGCTCGCGGTGCAGGTAGTCGAAGATCGACTTGTGCTCGACCGTCTCGACGCCGCCGCGGTTGACGAGGGCCTCGCCGCTGTCGACGTCGTAGCTGACGAAGCAGCGGTCGGCGCCGGCGGTGGTCCCCATGTAGGAGCACTGCGCGAGCCAGGTCGGGGCGTCGGCGCTGTCGAGCCAGAAGCTCGGGTCGTGCTCGGCGAAGAGCCGTTCGTAGACGTGCTCGGTCGGCGCCGCCCCCTCCAGCTCCCGCATCCTCAGCTGCATCTCGCCGCCCTGCTCCCGCGGCGCCGTCCGCGGCGCCGGCTTCGTCGGCCGCGGCGCGATCGTCGCCCGGCCGGCGGGTTTCTGCGGCCGCTGGTAGCCGGCGGCCAGGTCGAAGAAGTTCTGGGCGATCTTCAGCCCGTACTCGGTCGAGATCGACTCGGGGTGGAACTGGACGCCCCAGATCGGCCGCTTCGTGTGCTCGACCCCCATCACGACGCCGTCCTCGGCCCAGGCGACGACGTGCCCTTCGGGCCCCGGCGGCGTGGTGATCGCGAGCGAGTGGTAGCGAACGACCGAGAAGCCCTGCGGCACGTCCTTGAAGAGGCCCTTGCCTTCGTGCATGACCCGGCTGAGGCGGCCGTGCATCGCCATCGGCGCCCGGTTGACCGTCCCCTCGAGCAGGTTGCCGATCCCCTGGTGGCCGAGGCAGATCCCGAAGACCGGGACTTCTGCGTGGCGGAGGATGTCGCGGCAGACGCCGAAGTCATGCCAGCGGCTCGGGTGCCCGGGCCCGGGCGAGAGCACGATCGCGTCGAAGTCCATCCTTGTCAGGACCCGCCAGCTGACCGCGTCGTTGTTGACCACCATCGGTTCGGAGCCCGAGGCGGCGGCCAGCAGGTGGAAGACGTTGTAGGTGTAGGAATCGTGGTTGTCGACCAAAAGCGTTTTCACGTCAGGCTCCCTCCAGCCCCAGGCCGCGCAGGCCCTGCTCGAGCACCGGCTGCACGACCGCCTCGACCTCCGGCGCGCGCTCGTCTTCCCGGTACCAGCGCGCGAAGTGCGAGAGGTACTTGGAAAGCGGCGCGACGTCGAACTCCTCGACGGCGGGCCGCAGATGCACCCGGTAGTGCTCGGACTGGACGACGGCGAAGCGGTAGTCCGGGTCCTCGGCCGGACGCTCGCCGTCGACCTCGCCCGTGGCGTGGTGGGCCTGCGCGCGCGCCAGGTCCCAGCCGAGGCTCCCTTTCCCTTCCACCAGAAGCTTCTCCTTGCCGAACTTGACCTGCTTGGTCGTCGGCTGCAGCAGGAAGTAGCCGAGCGCGACCTGGGCCGGCACCGCCTCGGGGCGCGGGTGGCGCGCCATCTCCTCGGCCAGCTCGGGGTCACGGGCCAGCGCTTCCTCCAGCCACTCGACCAGCTCGTCGATCAGCAGCGCCCCTTTCTTCGAGGAGCTGATCGATTCGTTCTCCCGCGCGACCATGCCGTGGAAGATGTCGTGGGTCGGCGGGCCGCCGCCGCGGGCCGAGCCGTTGCCGTTGCCGTTCTGCAGCCCCATCTCGTCGATCAGCTTGCGGCGGCAGGTGACGTGGGCGACCCACTCGTTGCCGCAGACCTGCATCGAGACGACGTCGTCTAGCTCGTCGGCCGCGGCCCAGTAGGCGAGCGCCCGCATGTGCTGGGTCGGCAGGCCGTCGGAGCGGACCAGCGGCATCTCTTCCAGCTCCTCGCGTTCGGTCTGGTACATGACCATGTCGTCGCCCCAGCGCTTGGTCAGCGTGCCGGCCGCGAGGCCCTGGTTGGTGAACTCGCGCACCTCCGGCAGGAAGTCGGACTCGTAGATGACCCTGTCGAAGGTGATGCCAAGGCTGGCGAGCGTCTTGCGCTGGCCGGAGACCACCCAGGAGCGCGTCCGCGACCACAGTTCGAGCGCCTTCTGGTCGCCCTCGAGGACGCGCATCATCAGCTCGTCGGCCTTGTCGTCGTACTGGGTCGACTCGCGCGCGACCGAGTCCTCGGCGCCGTCGTCGCCGCCTCCCCCGTTGCGGCTGGCGGTGACGTAGTCGGCGTAACAGAAGCCGACGAAGTGATCGCTCTTCTCGTCGGCGTCGGGGCCGGCGTCCTCGCCGGCGCGAGTCGCGACGCCGGCCATCGCCTCGCCCATGCTGCGGCCGACGTCGCAGATCAGGCTGCGGTTCTCGACCCTGGCCCCGGCCTGCTTGAGGGCGCCGGCGATCGCGTTGCCGACGGCGAGGTTGCGGAGGTGGCCGATGTGCAGCGCCTTGGTCGTGTTGGCGCCCCAGAAGTAGACGGCGTAGCGGCTCCCGGCGGCGACGTCGGTGAGCTCGGCGTCGTTGCTGGCGCCGGAGCGGATCGCCTCCCCCTGCGCTTCGATCCACTCGTCGGCGATCTTCAGGGTCGGCTGCTTGCCCTCGCGATCGACCGAGGCGACCCAATCCTCGGCCTCGATCCGGTCGAGCGCAGACAGGGCCCCGGCGTCCTCGCGCCAGTCGCTGCCCTTCGGCAGGCGGGGGATCAGCATCAGGTCCAGCCCCGGCTCCGGCCGGTAGGGGGCCCGCGCCGCCCACAGCGCCCTGCCGCCCTCGGCTGCCGCCGCCTTCTCGAATCGGTTGAAGATGTTCTCGCCCATAGCCGTGATCTCGAACGTTCTGCTTCGAATGAGTTGTTCGAAATGCACCCGCCGGGGCTCGAACCCGGATCTTCGGCTTACAACGCCGACCCTTTAACCGATTAAGGCACAGGTGCTAGCTATGTTCCCTGCCCTTGAGCGAGATCCCTGATTGCTCAAGTGCGGCGGCAGCATAACCGGAACATCTGCGCGCGTCAAATCTCTTGACTAATTTGCCTGAATTCGGCGTAGGAAGCGGCGCGTCTCGTCCGCTTTCGGCGAGGAAAGAACCTGCTCGGGCGGCCCAAGCTCGAGGATCCGTCCCTCGTGGAGGAAGGCGACCCGGTCGGCGACCTCGCGGGCGAAGCTCATCTCGTGGGTGGCGATCAGCATCGTCATCCCCTCCCCCTTGAGGTCGCGCACAGCCTCCAGCACCTCGCCGACCAACTCCGGGTCCAGGGCGCTGGTGACCTCGTCGAGGAGCAGGGCCCGCGGGCGGGCGGCGAAGGCGCGGGCGATCGCCACCCGCTGCTGCTGGCCGCCGGAGAGGTTGTCGGGACGGTCGTCCTCGCGGCCGGCGAGGCCGAAGCGTGCAAGCAGCGCCCTCCCCCGCTCCTCGGCCTCGCCGCGGGCAATGCCGTGGGCGCGCATCTCGCCGAGGACGACGTTCTCCAGCGCGCTCAGGTGCGGGAAGAGGTTGTAGGCCTGGAAGACGAGGCCGAGGCGGCGCCGGACGGCGATCGGGTCGACGGCCGGGTCGGTTATCACCTCGCCGTCGAGGAAGACGTCGCCGTCGTCGATCTCCTCGAGCAGGTCGATGCAGCGCAGCAGCGTCGACTTGCCAGAGCCCGAGGCGCCGATCAGGGCGACTGCTTCGTGCTCGCGGACCCCGAGGTCGATCCCCCGCAGGACCTCGCGCTCGCCGAAGGACTTGGTGACGCCGCGGATGTCGAGGACGACGCCGGCCGCGCTCGCGCTCATCGCACCGCCCCCTCGGTCCCGCCGAGGCGGTCGACGATCCGCGCCGTCGGCACCGTCACCGCCAGGTAGAGCAGGGCCGCCGCGACCAGCGGCGTGAAGTTGAAGGTGAGCGACTCGATGATCTGGGCTTCGCGGAACGCCTCCAGAGGGCCGAGGATCGAGATCAGGGCGACGTCCTTCTGCAGGGCGACGAAGTCGTTCAAGAGCGGCGGCGCCACCCGCCGCACCGCCTGGGGCAGGATCACGTGCCGCATCGCCTGCGTCTCGGTCAGGCCGACCGCCAGGGCCGCATCGCGCTGGCCCCGATGGACCGAGTTGATCCCGGCGCGGTAGACCTCGGCGACGTAGGCGCTGTAGGAGAGGACGAGGGCGATCGCGCCGAGGATGATCGGGTCGCTCGGGACGCCGTCGAGCCGCAGCGCCGGCACCCCGAAGCCGATCAGGAAGACGAGCAGGATCGTCGGGATGCCGCGGAAGAGGTCGACGAACACGACCGAGAGGAGGCGGACCGGGAACATCGCCGGCGATCGCGCGATCCGCAGCATCGCGACGAAGAGCCCGACGACCAGGATCGCCAGCTCGGCGACGAGGAAGATCTTGACGTCGAGCCAGAAGGCCTTCGCCACGTCCGGGAACGATTCCTTGAAGACCTCCCAGTTGAAGAAGGTCTCGCGGACTTCCGGCCAGCCGGGGCTGGTCAGGATCAGGGTCGCAAGGCCGCCGAGGACGACGACGCTGGAGACGGCCGCGATCGCCTGCCCGCGGCGGTGTCGGCGGCGCTTCGCCGCCTCCCGTTCGAGGCGACGGTCGCTCGGCATCAGCCCAATTCAGGCGCCCCGGCCGCTTGGCTCATCCAGCGGTCGGTGATCTTCTGCAGCTCACCCGAGCTTTCCAGCGCTTCGATCGCTTCCGAGACGCAATCGGTGAGCGGCGAGCCGTTCTCCAGCAGGGCGCCCCACTTGTCGCCGCCCGGGGCGCTGAACTGGCCGACGACGGTCGCCTCCGGAACCTGGACCGCGGTCAGGTAGAGCGCGGTCGGCAGGTCGACGACGACGGCGTCGATCTGTTCGTTCTTCAGCGCCTGGACGACGTCGTTGGAGCTGTTGAAGACCTGCGGCCGGTCGTTCGGCTCGATCTCGGCTTCGGCGGCTTCGAGGCTGGTGGTGCCGACCTGGACGCCGAGCTTCGCGTCCTGCAGTTCCTCCAGGGATTTCGCGCTCGCCGCGTCGGAGCTCTTCAGCGCCACCACCGCCTGGTTCGCCCTGTAGTACGGGGCGGAGAAGTCGACGGCCTTTTCCCGCACCGGCGAGATCGAGATCTGGTTGACGTCGAAGTCGAAGTCTTTCGGCCCGGGCGCGAAGGACGAGTTGAACGACTCAGTCGTCCACTTGACCTTCGCTTTCGGATAGCCGAGCTGATCGCCGATCGCGTAGGCAACCGCGCTCTCGAAGCCTTCCCCGTTGCTCGGGTCGTTGTCTTCGAAGTAAGGCGGGTAGGCCGGGTTGTCAGTCGCGACCGTCAGCACCCCCTGCTCCTGCGTCGCCAGCTTGCCCGGCTCGCAGCTGCCCCCCGCGCTCGCGCTCGTGCCCGTGTCGTCGGAGCTGCTGCCGCAGCCGGCGACTAGGAGGGCGAAGAGGAGGAGTGGGAGGAAGAGCTTCTTCACGGTTGCTTCGGCGGCGGGAGGATGCGGAACCCTACCGTCTGCGGCGCCGAGCGCCCGCCGACACGGTCGGTCGCCACCACCGTCGCCCGGTAAGAACCCGGAGGGAGCGGCTTCCCCTTCAGCTTGCCGTTCCATTTCAGCCTGTTGGCGCCCGCTTTCGCCTGCTGGCTGCGGCTGCCGACGCGCTTGAAGATCGGGCACTTCTTCCTACCCGCGTTCTTCTTCGTCAGCGGCTTGCACTTCCCGCCGACGAGCCGGCCGACCTTCTTCCGTTCGATCTTGAAGCGGACGGTCGCCGTCTCGTTCACCGCGTAGCGGAAGCTGGTCCCGAACTTCCCTTTCGCTTTGCCTTTCGGCTTGGCGCGGAATTTCTTCGGCACCGCTTTCGGCTTGCCGAGGACCGGCAAGGTGTCGACCTTGCCGGTGGCAATGGGGGTCGAGCCGCCGGGGCAGATGGTGCTGTGGCCGCTATAGAGAGAGCGGGCAGAGCAGCCGCTGCTGTCGGTGACGGTCAGGGTGACGGTGTAGTCGCCCGCCTTCGCGTAGGTGTGTTTCGGGCTCGGCCCCCCGTCGGCGAGAGTGGTCCCGTCGCCGAAGTTCCAGTCGAAGCGGGCCGCACGCTCGGACGCAGCGGCGTCGAATCTCAGCGCCTGGCCGGGGGCGCCGGCTTGGGCGCTGAACCTTGCGACCGGCGCCGGGTGCGGCTGGAAGACAATCGGCTCCGGCTCGCCGGTGCTCCATTTCGTCTCGAACGGGCTCTTGATCAGCGTGCCGTCGGCGTTGATCATCGCGCTGCCGAGCGCATTTTCAGAACCACCGGCACGGTAGAAGACGAGTTGACGGCTATCGGGGGAGACGCCGACAGCTTCCGGGTCCATGACCGACATGCCGCCAGGCACCGCGGTGGGGGCGCCATCGACGGCAATCGACACCGTCCGGATGAGGTCTTTGTTGTAGTCGGGGACGAAGACGTGGCGGCCGTCGGGCGAGGCGGCGAATACCTTGGTCGAGGTGGTGCCAAGATCGGCGGTGGATCCCTGCTGCGAGAGCGAGCCGTCGGCGCCGATCGCAAAGCTCGCAACGCCGGTGCTGCTGCCGCCGACGAGAACGAAGAGCCGGTTCGAGTCTCCGGCCGTAACGAGCAGAAAGGCCCCGGGCAGAGGCGTCGACCCGAGCGGCGTCAGCGAACCGTCGGCACCTAGGGCGAAGCGATCGATCGCACTCCCGGTACTCGCGAAGAGGAAGCGGCCGTCCGGGGAGAGCGCGACGTCCGCGTACTCGCCGCTGCCGGCAGCAGGGCTGAGCGGGGCGAGCGAGCCGTCGGGGTTGAAGGCGAAGCGGCGGATGCCTTCCGCCGGCACCGACATGAATTCCCGGGTCGAGGCAAAGGCGAAGCGGCCATCCGGCGAGATCGCGACCGAAGTGGCAGAGGCGGTCGGGATCGCGGGCCCAGCCAGCTGGAATATCCCGCTCGGCGGGACCGTGAACGCCTGCACCCCGCCGGTGAAGAAGAAGCCGGTCATCGCCCGGGTGCCATCGGGGGAGAAGGCGAGGCCCCAGAGACCTCCGAGCCCAGGTTCCTCGGCGGCAAATGGCGATCCGGGAATCGGGGTCAAGGAGCCGTTCGAGCCGAGGTCGAAGCCGCCGATCTCCCCCGGGGTTTTCGAGCCGTAATCGGGCGTGTAGAAGCGTGCGGCGCCCGCCTGGCTGGCGACGCAGGCGCAGCCGAGCAGGGCAAGCGCCAGGATCAAGAACAGGGACGGGCGGCGAGGCACGGGCGCGAGAGTACACAAGCCTGCGGTCATCCAGTCCAGTTTCTTCCAGGAACGCAGGGGTACTAGAGTTAGGCACAACCACCCCAAGGTTGTTTTTCCTACCGCCCCCCACCGCCTTCGGGCTGGGGGGCGGTTCCATATTTGGCCTCGAGGTCTTCGGCGAGGGCGGCAAGCTGGGGGAGCGGGACCCGCAGGCCGATCGCGATCCGCCGCACGTTTCCCCAGGTCGGGTTGACGCGGCCGGACTCGATGTGGGAGATCCAGGTCGGGTGGATGTCGGCGATCAGCCCGAGCGCTTCCTGACTCAGCTGCACCTCCCTGCGGAGCTGGCGGATTGCCTTGGCGAGGCCGATCTGTGGTTCTTCTCGCCGCGGCATCTACGGAAGGGAATTTGCCTCCCGCCCCCGCGTCCATAGAGGTGGGCACATAGATCCGAGGTGCTGAGGCCGACGAAGACTCGGTTTAGGGGGGCAGTCTCTCGTCGTTGCGGACACGAACGTATGTTCGCATACGTTCGTGTCGAAAGATAGGGCAGATCCGCCCGTCTTTCACACTTTCGGGGTCAGCCCGCTTCGGCGCGGGCGGCTTCCAGCTCTTCTTCGACCGTGCCGCTCTGATTGGGGATTTCCAGGCGCCGTTCCAGCACCGGGATCGCCTCTTCGGGGCGGCCGCTCAGCCGCAACGCGTTCCCGAGGTTGAAGAGGGCATACGCGTAGGAGAGGTCTTCCGAGCCTTCCGGGAAGGACGCGACGGCTTCTTCGAGGACCGGCACGGCGGCGTCGTATTCGCCGGCCTGGATCAGTTCGTAGCCCTGTTCGTTGAGGGTGCTGCCGCTCGCCGCGTCGCCGCCTTCGGGCGCGGAGGCGGATGCCGCGGCGGGCTCGCTTTCGGCTGATTCTTCTGGCGCTTCCGTCGCATCTTCAGGCTGTGCCGCTGCTGCGGCGGGAGCCTCCCGTTCCTTCGCGGGCTTCTTCTGTCTCGATGCATCTCCCCCCGCCTGTGCCTGCTGCTGGGAGCGACGCTGGGGCTGCTGTTCCTCCTCGCCGCCGAAGGCGACCAGGGCGACGACGGCCAGCGCGGCGACGAAGGCGAGGAGAGCGGCGATCGCGCCCCAGCGCCCGCGGTGGGAGGCGGACCGGGCCGGGGCAGCGGGCGGCGGCGTCGGTGGCTCGGAGCGAGGTGGCTCGGGAGTGAACGCTTGCGTCGGCTGTTCCATCACCCGCTCGCCGCGCTCGAGCCGTGCCAGCGCCTGCCTGGCGGAAGAAGGACGCCGGCTCGGCTCATCGGCGGCCAGCCACTCGATCAGCTCGTCGAGCGCCCGCGAGTGCGGCCCCTCGCAGGCGCGCAGGACGACACCGCAGGAGTACAGATCCGACTGCTCGGTCGCGGCCTGGCCTTCCATCACCTCGGGTGCGGCGAAGCGCTCGGTGCCGAGGATCAGCCCCGTCTTCGTCATCGCGGTGGCGTCCCGCGGTTGGGCAATCCCGAAGTCGATCAGCCGCGCCGTGCCGCCGGGCTCGATGACGATGTTGCCCGGCTTGATGTCGCGGTGGATGATCCCCGCCGCATGGATGTGGGCGACGGCCTCGAGCAGTTCCCTCGCCAGCTGCTCGCAGTCCACCGCGGCTCCCCGCTCCAGGTGCGCCGCCAGGTTCTCGCCGGGCACGAACTGCATCACCAGGTAGGGCCGTTCGCCCTCCTCGGAGAAGTCGTAGACGCCGACGAGGTTGGGGTGGGAGAGCCGCGCCGCGACCTGGGCCTCGCGCCGGAAGCGGGCGACGAAGCCGGGGTCCCCTGCGATCGTGTCCGAGAGCACCTTCACCGCGACCGGCCGCTCCAGCACCTCGTCCTGCCCCAGCCACACCGCGGCCATGCCGCCGCGGCCGAGCATGCGCTCGAGCCGATAGCGGCCTTTCAGCAGCTCCCCGGTACCGATCGTTGCAACCACGTGTTTCCTCTACCCACCTGGCGGGAATATCTGCCGCATGGACGTGATCCTCTTCATCATCGGGCTCCTGCTGACCGGTTTGATCGTCGGCGCCCTGGGACGTCTGCTGCTGCCGGGCCGCGACCCGATGAGCATCATGCAGACGATCGCCCTCGGGATCGCCGCGTCGCTGGTCGCCGGCCTGATCGCCTACTACGTGTTCGACAAGGACGAGGGGCCCGGGTTCCTCTTCTCGGTCCTCTGCGCGATCGCCCTCGTCTACGCGGTGCGGAAGCTCCGCGAGCGCGACGCGACCCGGCCCCGCCTGTAGGACATCCGCCGAGCGATCCGCCCCCGTCGCATAGGCTCCCTCGACAGGGTGTCTAAACGGGAGGGTTTGTCTATGTTGCGGTCGCTGCTGCTGAGCCTGCTGGGAGTGCTTTGTCTCTGCGTCGGCACCGCTGCCGCAGACGAAGAACCGGAAGTCGGGGCGGACACGACGCCGCCCATATTCGCCAACGGGCTCCTCAGCCCGAGCACGCTTCCCTACACGGGCGGCAACTCCCAGATCAGCGTCGACATCATCGACGAAACCGAAGTGCATTCGACCTACGCGCAGGTCTACGGGTCCGACGGCAGCTACCAGTCGATCTACCTCTACCAGGGGAACGGGACCACCTACTACGGGACGCTGGAAGCGCACGAAAACTCCTCCGAAGGAACCGTCAGCTACCTGGTCGAAGTCCAGGCCTACGACGCCTTCTTCAACTACAACGCCGGCACGATCGGAGAAGTCCAGGTGGAACCGGCGCCGCAGTTCGACGAATCGCCCTGGATCAGCCAGACCTCGCTCAACCCGCAGTTCCTGCCGGCGAGCGGCGGCGCGGTGACGATCGGCGCCGAGGCCGGCGATAACCGGGGCCTCTCCGCCGTCTACGCCACGCTTACCCCGGTCAGCGGCGGCAGCACCCTCGAAGTCGGGTTGAACGGAGTCAGCTCCAGCTACTTCGAACGCACCTACGAAGTCCCCGCCAACCTCGCCCCGAACCCTGTCGAATACCTGGTCGAAGTCATCGTCGAAGACGACATCGGGCAGCAAGGCCGCGCCCTCGCCGGGACGATCACCGTCGAAGCCGCGGAAGTCGCTCCCCCGCCCCCGCCGCCGTCCCCGTGCAAGGGAAAGCCCCATAGGCCGGTGTCCCTGCCGCCCGGGCCGAAGGGCTGCGGCACCGGCGGCAAAGCGACTCGCTAAGGGTTCGGGCTACTCGGCGAGGCTGCCGTAGCGCTCCCCCGCGGCGGCCCGTGCCGCGGGATGAAGGCGGACGGCGTCGATCCAGAAGCGGGAGCCGAGGCGCAGCTGCAGGAGGGCCGAGCGCAGCAGGGCCTCGCGGCCGGGGTCCCAGCTGAACCCGAAGAGGCTGCGGATCTGCGGCGGCAGGAGGCCGACGGAGATCAGCTTCACCGTCTCGGTGACCGGCAGGAAGGCGGCCCGCAAGACGCCCGTGTACGGCGGCTCGAGGATCATCCGCACCGCCTGGTCGCGGCGCTCGCCGGAGATCCAGAGGCTGCCGTCGCCGAGCCTGCCCGCCATGTAGTCCGTGAGGTCGCCGACGGTGGCGGGCATCGAGCCCAGCGGCAGCCCCAGCAGCTCCCCGACCCGGCGGTATTCGGCCCAGTAGCGCTCGCGCTCCTCCGGCGGGAGGCCGCCGAAGATGCGCTCGTAGTAGACGAGCGCCGAGTCGGCGAGGGTGGCGAGGACCCAGAGGCCAAGCTCGGGGTCGGAGGCGTCGTAGGGAGTGCCCTTGGCGATCGGGCCGTAGTCGGCCGGGACCTTCCCCCGCACCCGGCGGTGCATCGCCTGGACGATGCGGCCGGTCTCCTCGGCTTCCTCGGTCGTCCCGAAGTAAATCCGCGACATCCGCTCGTCGGTTCGCAGCAGGCGCGCCTGCGGGTCGTCGAAGATGATCGAGTGGCGCTGGAAGCCGACCACCGCCAGCGGGTCGCAGGCCTGCATCAGCAGGGCGCGGACGCCGGAGAAGAGGACGAGCCGCTCGCGGTGCAGCCGGCGGACCATCGAGTCGGCCGGGAAGAAGCCGTCCACCTCGGCGGCCAGCGGCGCCCGCCCCTGCGGGAGACCCGGGATCAACGAGAGCACGCTGGTCGGCTGGAACACCCTTTGAACGGTAGCCGCCGCCCCCGGCGGGCTAGTGCCGACCGTCTCTAGCCTCGGCCTTGCGAAGATGGCGCGATGCCGACGGCGAAGGAGCTGATGCGGGCCGGGGAGCTCTACCCCGGCGACGACCCGGAGCTGAACCGGGAGCTCGACCGGCGCCAGGCGATGCTGGCGGCGCTGAACGCGATCCCGCCTGAGCGAGCCGAGGAGCGCGCCGCCGCCTTTGAGGAACTCCTCGCGGGCATCGGCGAGGACACCTTCATCCGGACGCCCTTCTACTGCGACTACGGCGACGGGATCACGATCGGCTCACGGACCTTCGTCAACTTCAACTGCACGATGCTCGACGCGGCGCCGATCGCCGTCGGCGACGAGTGCCTGCTCGCCTCCGGGGTGCAGCTGATCACCGCCACCCACCCGATCGACCCGGTCCCGCGCCGCGAAGCGATCGAGCAGGCGCTGCCGGTCACCGTCGCCGACGGCGTCTGGCTCGGCGCCGGCGCGATCGTCTGCCCTGGCGTCTCGATCGGCGAGAACACTGTCGTCGGCGCCGGCTCCGTCGTCACCCGCGACCTCCCCGCCGGCGTCGTCGCCTACGGCAACCCGGCGCGGGTGGCGCGAGAGGTCAAGCCCGGGGACCGAGCAGCAGGTAGGTCGTCATAGCGCCCTTCCCCTTGACCTCGACCGTCCCCCGCCGCCGCAGCTCGTAGCGCTCGCGCAGGCGCTCGTAGGCGCGCTCGGTCACCTGGATCTCGCCGGGCAGCCCGTGGGACTCCATCCGGCTCGCCGTGTTGACGGTGTCGCCCCAGAGGTCGTAGCTGAACTTGGCGCGGCCGATCACGCCGGCGACCACGGGGCCGGTGTCGATCCCGACCCGCACCTGCAGCGGCACCCCGCTTTCGCCGGCGCACCTGGTCACCGCGGCGCCCATCTCGAGGGCGAGGTCGGCGATCGCCTCGGCGTGGTCGGCCCGCGGCGCGGGAATGCCGCCGGCGACCATGTAGGCGTCCCCGATCGTCTTGATCTTCTCCACCCCGTGCCGATCGGCGAGCGCGTCCCAGCCGGCGAAGACGCGGTCGAGCATGGCGACGGTCTCCGCCGGCGGGAGGGACTGCGCGAGCGGCGTGAACCCGACCAGGTCGGCGAAGAGGACGGTGGCGGAGTCGAAGCCGTCGGCGATCACCTGGTCGGACTCCTTGAGCCGGTCGGCGACCGAGGCCGGCAGCACGTTCAGCAGCAGCCGCTCGGACTTCTCCCGCTCCACGCCGAGTTCGGCCAGCGCCCGCTCGCGGGCGCGGACGAAGTACTGCAGCAGCACGTAGGCGGTGGTGCAGACGCCGAGAACGTTGAGGACGAAGAAGGAGACCTCCACCCCGCTCGGAATCTCGGCGGCGTCGGCGGCGAGAGCGGGGTCGATCGCCCCCGAGAAGGCGACGAGCGCTGCGAAGGCGACAAACCAGGGGACGGCCTGCCGGGCGCCGACGAAGAGCAACGCCCCGATCGGGCAGGTGACGGCCCAGAGCGCCACCGCGGAGGAGGCGGCGAAGCCTCCGAGGCTCCACTGCAGGGCGAAGGGCAGCAGCAGGCTCATCAGCAACTGGCTCACCCGGAAGAGCTGGAACCGCCGCGTCCGCGCAAACGTCCACAGGCTCACCGCGGTGGCGAGCTGGTAGGCGAACGGGATCGCCGCCGGCAGCCACAGCCCCAGCGCCGCATAGGTCCCCACCCAGGCGAACGAGAGGGTCGCCATCAGGGCCGACGACAGCACCAGCACCGACTTCCGCAGCCGCAGCTCCCGGCTGTCGGTCGGGGAGGCGCCGAGAGCCGTCAGCCTTCGCAGCCAGTCAGGCACCCCCCGAGCATATGCCCGCTCAGTGGAGGCGGGGCCGATACGTCAGCTCCTGGATGTCACCGTCGAGCGTCCGCTGCTCGAGCAGCTCCAGATCGAAGTCAGCCGCCCCCGCGAAGATGGGGTCCAGCCCGGTCTTCCCGGTGATCACCGGGAAGAGGGTGACCTGCACCCGGTCGACCAGCCCGGCCGCCATCAAAGCCCGGTTCATCGCCAAGCTGCCGTGCGAGCGCAGCGGCACCCCGGAGTCCTCCTTGAGCTGGGCGACGACGTCGACCGCATCGCCGCTCAACACCGTCGCGTCCGGCCAGTCGAGCGGCTCCTCCAGCGTCGTCGAGACCACCGTCGCCGGCAGGCTCCTCATCCGATCGACCCACGGATCGCGAACCTCCGAGTCCTCCGTGCTCTCGGCAAGCATCCGCGCAAAGAGCCGGTACGTATTCGCCCCAAAGACCATCCGCTGCTCCTCGCCATACAGAGCAAGTCGATGCCCCAGCAGCTCGGGCCCCTGCTTCCCCCAATAACCGCTCCAGTCGCCGCTCGCCGCGCCGTAGCCGTCAAGGCTGGAAAAGACGTCGAACGTGTAGGTGGTGCTCATCTCGTTCTCCTTGAGTAGGAAATTGCCGTTTGCCTATGCGACGAAGGAGCCGCGCGGAAATCGACACTTAAACGAGGTGGGCGCAGATACTCGCGACGTGGCGCCGGTCGGTGCCGCAACAGCCGCCGACCACGCGCAGGTCCGGGAGGCGAGGCTCGAGAGCGGCGTATTCAGCGCCGAGCTCTTCAGGGTCGCCGCTGTCGAGCTCCTCCGCTTCGTCGAGTTCCGCGTGGCTGCGGCGCGAAGCGTTGGCGCGAACGCCGCCGATCCGGCCGAGCCAGGCCTCATCGCCTGCCAGCGCGGCGGCGAAGTGGGTCGGATGGGCGCAGTTGATCATCTGGTAGATGGCCGCGTCGCCCGTCTCGGCGTCGAGCCGTTCGACCGCCTCGCGCAGCGGTTCGCCGCTCGGCAGCCGTCCGTCGGTCTCGACCGTGAAAGAGACCGAGACCGGCAGCCCAGCCGCGACGGCGGCGCGGACGATCCCGGCCGCCTCCTCGACGTACGT
Organism: Solirubrobacterales bacterium; assembly: GCA_045805765.1. GTDB lineage: Bacteria > Actinomycetota > Thermoleophilia > Solirubrobacterales > 70-9 > VAYN01. The sequence continues at coordinate 13,624 of JBJMKN010000089.1, read as the reverse complement.
CATCGTCAAGCCGCTGACCATGTCGACACCCTCGGCGGCAAAGACGGCGACCTGCTCGGCGTGGTACTCCTCAGCTTCGGCGACCGAAAGGAACGACTCGGGGCTGTAGCCGTCCCCCTCGGGCCCGATCGTGCCGGTGATCGCGACCGGCACCTCCCCAGCCGCCCGCGCGCAGACCTCCCGGGCGAAGGAGACCGCCTCGCGGTTGATGTCGGCAATGTCAGACGACGAGTACCCGAGCGCGGCGCCCCACTTCCGGCTGGCCCGCCAGGTCGGAGGATCGAAGGTGTAGCCGGTGCCGTGCTCGGCGGCGATCGCGAGGAACTCCTCGTAGTAACGGCGCAGGGCGGCGCGGCCGGCCTCCTCTCGCAGCAGCGTGAAGGAGGCGAATTCCGGCAGCTCGAAACCCTCCTCGAAGATCATCACCGTCTCCAGGCCGCCGTCACCGATGAATAGTTGCGAGCCGTCGGGAAGCGCCATCGACAGGACGATAGCCGCGACGCCACGTCCACCGCCAAACAGGCGTCGCATCGAAATCGGGGAGACAGGATTTGAACCTGCGACCGCTCGGCCCCCAGCCGAGTGCGCTACCAGACTGCGCCACTCCCCGTGGGGACTTTCATTCTGACGGATCGGCAGGAAGGCGGCTACCCTGCCTGGGCACGCGGCGGTAGCTCAACGGTAGAGCCTCAGCCTTCCAAGCTGATGACGCGGGTTCGATTCCCGTCCGCCGCTTAAAGGCGCGGGCGGCGCTGCCGATCAAAGGACGGATGCCTTTCGTCCGCATGCCCCGTGTCGAGTTTGTTCGGCTATGCCTTACAAAGTCGACACTGGGATTCTTGATCGTGGCGATCGGGGTCGCCTTGGCCGGCTGCGGCGACGCCGACGGCGACGCTGCCTCGGGCGCTGAAAGAGCCGCCACCGGAAGCTCCTACGTCGACTGGCCGCTCTTCGGCCGCGTGCCGGCGCGGACGCATTACCTGCCCGCCGAGGAGACGGCGCTGGATCCGCCGCTGAAGCAGGCTTGGTCGATCAACACGCACGCGCTGATCGAGTTCCCGCCTGCGATCCATGGCGGGGTCGCCTACGTGATCAACAAGTACGGGAACGGGAAAGCGGTGCGGCTGCGCGACCGCAAGGTGCTCTGGGAAATCAACATCCGTCCCAGCGACAAGGGCAAGCCGAACTTCGTCACCGCGCCCGTCTATTACGACGGCAAGATCTACGGCGCCTTCCTCACCGGCCACCTCGCCGCCGGCGACGCGGCGACCGGCAAGAAGGCCTGGGTGCGCAAGCTGAAAGGGCACCTCGAATCCTCTCCCCTCGCCGTCGACGGCACGCTCTACCTCGGCACCGACACCACCAACCTGGTCGCCCTGGACGCCGACAGCGGCAAGACGAAGTGGCAGTTCAACGCTCCCGGCGCGATCAAAGCCAGCCCCAGCTACGACGACGGCAAGGTCTTCTTCGCCGACTACCAGAGCAGCATGTTCGCCCTCGATGCCGCGAGCGGCAAGCTCGCCTGGCGCAGCAACACGAGCAAGGTGCCGCCCTACGGCCGCGGCGGCTTCTTCTCCTCCCCCGCCGTCGCGTTCGGCAACGTCTACGCCGCCCGCGACGACGGCACCGTCTACGCCTTCGACGAGAAGACCGGGAAGGTGCAATGGCACTTCGAGACCGGCGACTACGTCTACGGCTCCCCCGCCGTCGCCCAGGTTCCCGGCACCCCGCCCACCGTCTACATCGGCGCCGAAAACGGCCGCTTCTTCGCTCTCGACGCCCGCACCGGCAAGGAGCGCTGGCACTACGACGTCGGCGGCCCGATACCCGGCACCGCGACGGTGATCGGCCACACGGTCTACACCTCGAGCTTCAAGACGCAGGAGACGACCGGCCTCGACGTCCGCACCCACAAGCGCACCTTCCACCTGAAGGAGGCCGGCTACACGCCGATGGTCTCCGACGGCGAACGCCTCTTCCTCGTCGGCTACTACGACCTGATCGGCCTCGAGCCGAAGTAGCGCAGCCGACTTTCACCACAGCCCACTGTGGCGAGAATCGGCTACGAGATCGGGCTGTGCGCGCGGCTCGCGTCGAGCTCGAAGATCCTGAAGTCGGTCCCGAGCACCGGCTGGGAGACGTTGTGGACCGGGCTCTCGCCGATCATCCCGTCGGGCGACCCCGCGTGCGCGTGGCCGTGGAGGACGAGGTCGGGGCCGTGCTCGAGGATCGGCGCCGCCAGCCGGTCGGAGCCGAGGAAGACCCAGATCTCGCGCGGCTCCCCCTCCAGCGTTTCTTCGGCCGGCGAGTAGTGGAGGAGGACGATCCGCACCGGGCAGGTGGCGACCTCGCGCAGCCCCTCCTCGAGCGCTTCCACTTCCGCGGTCGCCTCGGCGTAGACCGCGCGCAGCGAGGGCTCGCCGAAGTCCGGCAGGTGCCGCGGCGCGAAGCCGCCGACGAACCCCTTCACCCCGACGATCCCGACCTCGACCCCGCCGGCCTCGCAGACGGTGGCGCGGCGGTCGAGCATGTGGACTCCCCCCTCCTCCAGCCGCCGCAGAATCGCCTCGGCTTCGTCGGCGTGCCAGTCGTGGTTGCCGAGCACCGCATAGACCGGCGCCTCCGTCCTCGCCGCGGCCTCGCAGAGGATTTCCGCCTCGTCGAGCCGGCCGTGGCTGGTCAGGTCGCCGGCGACCACCACCAGGTCGACGTCGTCGCCCAGCCCGGCGAAGGCCGAGACGATCGCCTCGCGGTTGGAGTCGCGGCAGTGGATGTCGCCGGTGGCGGCGATCCGCAGCCGCTCGCTGCCGGAAGATGAAGTCACTCCCGCTTCCCTACCCGGCTCGGCGAGCGTTTATCGGAGCGACGGACGGGGCACCGAAAGGGGGCATGGCGGAGAACCTGGGCAAGAGCGAGGTCGCAGAGGAGCTGACCGACAGCCTCAAGCGGGCCGTCGCCGCGATCGAGGAGCAGGGCGTGCCGTACCTGCTCGGCGGCGGGCTCGGCTGCTGGGCCCGCGGCGGCCCGCCCTCGAGCAACGACATCGACCTGATGGTCAAGCCCGAGGACGCCGAGCGCGCCCAGGAAGCACTGGCCGAGGCGGGGATGCGGCCCGAGTCCCCGCCCGAGCAGTGGCTGTTGAAGGCCTACGACGGCGACATCCTCATCGACCTGATCTTCGAACCGTCGGGGATGCAGATCGACGACGAGGTGATCGCCCGGGGCGACAAGCTGAGCGTGATGGCGATGAACATCCGCGTGATGAACCTGAACGACATCCTCATCACCAAGCTGATGGCGCTCGACGAGCACAGCGTCGACTACGGCGACCTGATCCTGATCACCCGCTCACTGCGCGAGCAGATCGACTGGGCGCGGATCCGCGAGGAGACCGCCTCCAGCCCCTTCGCCGTCGCCTTCTTCGCCCTCGCCGACGGGCTCGGCATCTGCCCGGCCGCCCAGCAGCCGGCGCCGGTCGAGGGCTAGGACCTCGACTCGTTCACCTCGATGCGACCAATGGTGGGGCTATTGTCCCCAACATGGCCGACCGGGAATCGGCACAGAAAGCATATGACCAGTTAGCGCCGGTCTACGACAAGTTCACCTCAGCCAACAATTACGAGATGTGGCTGGGGGAGGTACTGCTGCCCGAGCTCGAAAAGCACGGACTGCGACGGGGCTGGGCGCTTGACGTCGGCTGCGGCACCGGCCGCGCCTTCGACCCGCTGCTCGATCGTGGCTGGGAGGTGGTCGGCTGCGATGCCTCCGCCGGCATGCTCGCCCAGGCGGAGGAGAAATTCGGGGACCGGGTACGACTGATCCACGCCGACGCGAGGGACCTCGAAGCGATCTCCCCTTCGGGCGACGAGACCGCGGGCGACGGGTTCCAGCTGGTCCTCCTCCTCAACGAGGTCGTCAACTACCTGACAGAGGACGGCGACCTCAAGCGCGCCTTCGCCGGCATCGGCCGCAACCTCAGCCCGGAGGGCCTAGTCGTCTTCGACGCTAACACTCTGCTCTGGTTTCGGCACAGCTTCGCCTCTGGGAAGTCGGAGGAGATGAGCGCTAGGGGCTGGGACTGGCATGGCCTCAGTGAAAACGTCGAACCGGGCGCGATCTATAAGGCGCGCTTCTCTGGACAGGGTGTCCTGTCTAGCGTCCACCGCCAGCGGCACTGGACACCGGAACAGGTTGAGGAGGCGCTAAGAACAGTCGGGCTTCGCCCTGTTGTCGCCCTCGGTCAGCGGGAGGAGGACTGGCAGGTGATACTCGAGTCCCCCGTCGACGAAGCACGCGACGTGAAAATCATCCACATCGCCACTCGCGCAGCTTGAAGCGACGCGCATTCCGGCTCTAGCGCGAGCGGAACCGCGGGTGTGGCATCTTGAAGAGGACGATCGAGGAGGAGACCGGAGTTCCGGAATTCTCTGACCCGAGGCGCGCGGCGCTCCGAGCGGCGATTTCCGTCATCTTCGTTTCATAGAGGTCTGCCGCCTCGAGAGCCTCGTCAATGCCCTCGTCGTCCAACAGAAGTGGATTGCGGGTGATCGCGAACTTCTCGTCCCTTCCCACGATGGAGGCACGCCTCGATGCGGTGAAGTCGTCGACGATGGTCTGCATGAATTCATCGGTCAAGACCTCGGCGACTTCAGGGTTCTGGTCCGCCAGCTCGGCCCACTCCTCGATGTCGACCACGTGACGCTCGGTTGCGCGGTAGAAGTGCTCAACAACTCCCCGAACGGGTCGATTCTCGACTTCTTCGACGCAGTCGTACTCGGTGAGCTTGCGGACGTGGTAGCTAACCGTGGGAACGTCCGCTTCGAGCTCGCGGGCGACTTCGGCAGGACTGATAGGCCCCGCGTCACGGATCAGCCTGAAGGCTTCTGCGCGAAGCGGATGCTGCATCGCCTTGAGTCGGTTTTGAGTTGCCTGTCGGCGCTCAGCTCTGGTTGCCACGGAATCCTTTCGAAGATTTGAGTGCTTGATCCTAATCCCTCGGTGGAGGATTTCAAAGAAAAATTGGACACGCTGTTAGTGGAACGTCCTCCACCAATGTAATCCTCTCCACCATGGGTACTGCCAGGAGAGGAGGTGAGCGAATGCAGATCTCGACGCAGAGAATTGCCCCTACCGTCGCCATAGGAAAGGGGTCCTAATCACCGGACCCAGGCACTGACTCATGGACTGAGACAAAGGGCTTTCGGCCGCAAGCCTGGGGCGGCCGGAAGCCTCTTTTACTCAGAGAAGACGGGGCACCTAGGACTCGAACCTAGAATCGCCGGTTTTGGAGACCGGTGCCTTAGCCAGTTTGGCCAGTGCCCCAGGGTGCTGATCGTAAAGGACTGCCACTTTCCTTCGCATGCGGGCGGAGGGACTTGAACCCCCACGATCTTTCGATCACCAGGACCTAAACCTGGCGCGTCTGCCAAATTCCGCCACGCCCGCGTGGCCGGCCCCGGAGGGCCTTAACGCGCGGCCAACGGCGGCGCGTCGCTGACAGATTCTATGATCGGGCCGTGGCTGTAGGAGAGGTGAGGCCGGGATACGAACTTTGGCGCCCGAATCGGGAAAAAGCCGGATCGGTCACGACCAAGTTCGTCGTCGTGCTTTTGCTGGTGGCGACGGCGGTGGTCGCGGCGCTGGTGACGATCGGCGGCTGGTCCCTGCTCAAGGGGGGCGGCGGCATGGGAATCGTCTGTGCGATCTACGCGATCCTCTACGCCTTCTTCGCCTTCCTGGTCGCGCGCTGGAACCGCGGCATCCTGCCGGTGGCGGCGGCGCTCTCGATGATCCTCGCGATCTTCTGCGCGGTCGGCGCCGAAAGCTGGTTCAACCGCGACCGCGCCGGCTTCGACGAGGCCCTCCTCCCCTCCTCGCTGGTCGGCCTGCTGGTGATCGTCCTCGGCCTCCTGCAGATCGTCCTGATCGCCGCCGCGCTCTACGCCTTCAACCAGGAGTGGCACGTCGAGGAGGAGCGCCCGATCGGATCCGGCGAGGACTACGGGGCGGGGGCGGCGGGCCACCCGCAGCCTGCCTGACGGCGCTTTATCGTTCTGACGGCGCCGGAGTGGCGGAATTGGCATACGCGATCGACTCAAAATCGATTGCCCTTGCGGGCTTGTGGGTTCGAATCCCACCTCCGGCATAAGTGAACGCGGCCAACGGGGAGCTGCTGTGGGAGCCGTCGGCCGAGCTGGTCGAGCGCTCCCGGCTGACCGAGTTCATGCGCTGGCTGGAGGCCGAGCGCGGCCTCTCGTTTGACGGCTACGCGGAGCTCTGGCAGTGGTCGGTCGACGATCTCGATGCCTTCTGGGACGCGATCTGGGACTTCTTCGGGGTTCAGGCGGACGGCGAGCGCGGCGCGGTGCTGGCGAGCCGGGAGATGCCGGGGGCGCGCTGGTTCCCCGGCACGCGGCTGAACTACGCCGAGCACGTCTTCGCCGGCAAGGACGACGGCGAGGTGGCGATCCTCCACGCCTCGGAGCTGCGCGCGCTGAGCGAGCTGACCTGGGGCGAGCTGCGGCGGCAGGTCGGCGAGACGGCCGCGGGCCTGCGGGCGCTCGGGGTCGAGCGGGGCGACCGCGTCGTCGCCTACCTGCCGAACATCCCGGAGGCGATCGTCGCCTTCCTCGCCACGGCTTCGATCGGCGCGGTCTGGTCGAGCTGCTCGCCGGACTTCGGCCCCGCCAGCGTGATCGATCGCTTCGCCCAGATCGAGCCGAAGGTCCTCTTCGCGGTCGACGGCTACCGCTACGGCGGCAAGGACTTCGACCGCCGCGACGTCGTCGCGCAGCTGCAGGAGGCGATGCCGAGCCTGCGACGGACGGTCGTCCTCCCCTACCTCGCCGCGGATCCCGACCTCGGCGCGCTGCGCGACGCGTGCCGCTGGGAGGAGCTGCTGGCCGACGGCGAGGGGGCGGCACTGGAGTTCGACCGCGTCCCCTTCGACCACCCCCTCTGGGTCCTCTACTCATCCGGCACGACCGGGCTGCCGAAGGCGATCGTCCAGGGACAGGGCGGGATCCTGCTCGAGCACCTGAAGAAGCTCAACCTCCACGTCGACGCGCACCCGGGCGACCGCCTCTTCTGGTTCACGACGACCGGCTGGATGATGTGGAACTTCCTCGTCTCCGGGCTGCTGACCAAAGCCGCGATCGTCCTCTACGACGGCAACCCGGGGCACCCCGACATGGGCGTGCTCTGGGACCTGGCGGAGCGGGCCGGGGTGACGATGTTCGGGACCAGTGCCGCCTACATCGGCGCCTGCATGAAGGCGGGGGTCGAGCCCGGGTCGGGGCGCGACCTCAGCGCCCTGAAAGGGGTCGGCTCGACCGGCTCCCCCCTCTCTCCCGAGGGCTTCGACTGGATCTACGAGCACGTCGGCGCCGACACCTGGCTCTTCTCGACCAGCGGTGGCACCGACCTCTGCACCGCCTTCGTCGGCGGCGTCGCAACGCTGCCGGTCTACCGCGGGGAGCTGCAGGCGCGGGCGCTGGGAGCGGCGGTCGAGGCCTGGAACGAGGACGGCGAGCCGGTGGTCGGGGAGGTCGGGGAGCTGGTCGTGACCGAGCCGATGCCGAGCATGCCGCTCTACTTCTGGGGCGACGAGGACGGCAGCCGCTACCGCGAGAGCTACTTCGAGATGTTCCCCGGCACCTGGCGCCACGGCGACTGGCTGGAAATGACCCGGCGCGGCACTGCGGTCATCTACGGCCGCTCGGACTCGACGATCAACCGCGGCGGCATCCGCATGGGGACGGCGGAGATCTACCGGGCGGTGCTCGGGGTCGAGGAGATCGTCGACGCGCTCGTCGTCGACCTGCCGCGGCCGGGGACCGACGGTTGGATGCCCCTGTTCGTGGTGATGCGCGAGGGGGCCGAGGTCGGCGACGAGCTGCCGAGGGAGATCGCCCGGCGGGTGCGCGAGCAGTGCTCGCCGCGGCACGTCCCCGACGAGGTCTTCGCGATCGACGAGGTGCCGCGGACCCTCAGCGGCAAGGTGCTCGAGGTACCGGTGAAGAAGATCCTGATGGGGACGCCGGTGGAGAAGGCGGCGAGCCGCGACTCGCTGGCGAACCCTGGGGCGCTCGACTACTTCGTCGAGATGGCCAAGCGGCTCGACTGATGGAGCCGGGCCGCCACCGCCCGTAGGACCGCGAGCACGTGCTCGGGCTCGTAGCGCACCTGCTCGTGCGTGAAACGCAGCTGGGTCAGCCCGGCGGCAGCGTGCGCCTGGTCGCGGAGCCTGTCCCGCGCCTGCTCGGCCGGCGTGCGGTGGTAGCGCAGCCCGTCGGTCTCGACGACGAGGCCGAGGTCCGGCCAGTAGAAGTCGACTTCGAACCCGTTCACCCACTGGCCGGTGAGCGGGACGCGCAGGCCGGCCTGCGCGGCGAGCGGAAGGAATCGCCGTTCCAGCTCCTCCTTGGTGAGGCGGAACGTGCGGCGGTCGAGGATGTGACGGAGCGGCGCAACACCAGGCTCGCCCACCCGCTCATCCAAAGCAGCCCGTAGCTCCGGCGGGTGCACGAGGTCGTATTTGTCAGCCTCGTTGATCGCCCGCTCGACACCGCGCCGGTCGAGGCGGAGCGCCAAATCGATGAGGGTCTGGATCGGGGTGGTCACCGGAATTCGGTTGCAGATCGTGTGATCTTCTGGCCAAAGGGAGGGACGGCGATAGATGCGAAGTCCCGGTCGGCGGCGCTGAGGCCGGCGGGCCACCGAAACCTCGATCAACCCCCGCTCCTCAATCCCGATCCGCCAAAGCGCTGCCGCACTGGCATGACTGAGCACAGCCATGTCGCCACAAGCGACGACAGCAGCCATCCAGCGCCCATAACCGCCGACGGAAGGTCGCCCCACGGCATAGACACCCTGATGAAGCCGATGTAGCCGCCCGGTGGCAAGTCGATGGTCGATCGCCTTTTCGGAGAACCCAAACGCAAGCAACTGCCTGCGAGCGATCACGCCGTGCTGCCACTCCACCAACTCCCAAACCGCCCCCTCCCGCCCAACCGGAAAATTCAGCGCGCGCTGTTTTTTCGACCCCATAGGGGGTGAAGATCAGCCCGGGCTGAAATTCCCCCCTCGTGAGAAGAGGGTTTTTGGCGAATTTGCGGGCTAGACCATGCCGAGGCCGCCGCTTACGCCGAGCGTCTCGCCCGTTACGTAGCTGGCGTCGTCGGAGGCTAGGAAGGCGGCTGCGGCCGCTACCTCCTCCGGTTGGCCCAGGCGGCCCATCTGGGTGGACGACTTCATCGTCTCGATGACTTTTTCGCCGATCTCGCCGAACTCCTTGGCGCCCATCAGCAGCGGGGTCTCGATTGGGCCGGGGGCGATTGCGTTGGCGGTGACGCCGTAGCGGGCGGCCTCGCGGGCGATCGCCTTGGTGAAGCCGATGACGCCGGCCTTGGCGGCGCTGTAGGCGGCCGAGCCCTTGGAGCCGACGCGGCCCGCCTCCGAGGAGATGTTGACGATGCGGCCGTAGCCGCGCTCCTGCATCCCGGGCAGCGCCGCGTGGGTGCAGTTCATGACGCCGCCGAGGTTGACGTCCAGCGTCTGCTGCCACTGCTCCTGGCTGACGTAGACGAAGAAGCCGAAGTTGTCCATGCCGGCGTTGTTGACGAGGATGTCCGGCTCGCCGACGGCCGCGACGGCGGCGCGTGCCCCCTCGAGGTCGGTTACGTCGAGCTCGACCGCGTGGCCGGCGATCTCGGCTGCGACCTTCTCCGCGCCCTCGAGGTTGAGGTCGCCGATCCAGACCTCGGCGCCCTCGGCCGAGAGGCGGGCGGCGATCGCAGCGCCGATGCCGCTCGCTCCTCCCGTCACCAGCGCCTTGCGTCCCTCGAGCCTCATGAGGCCGGGAGCATAGACTGCGCGACCGTGACTCCGGGCGAACCGATTCCGATCATCGGCGGCACCGGCGCCCTCGGCGCCGGGCTGGCGCGGCGCTGGGCCAATGCCGGCGTGCCGGTCGTGCTCGGCTCGCGGGAGGCCGGCCGGGCCGAGGAGGCGGCGGCAAAGGTCCGCGCCGACATCTCCGGCGCCGACGTCACCGGCCTCGAGAACGCCAAGGCGGCGACCAAGGGCGAGGTCGTCTTCCTCACCGTCCCCTTCCGCGTCCAGTCGGAGAACCTCAACAACCTGCGCGAGGCGCTGCAGCCGGGACAGATCCTCGTCGACTGCACGGTCCCCCTCGCCGCTGCCGTCAGCGGCAAAGCAACCCGCTCGCTCGGCGTCTGGCAGGGCTCCGCCGCCCAGCAGGCGCAGGAGATGGTCCCCGAGGGGGTAACCGTCATCTCCGCCCTGCACACGGTCGGCGCCCCGACCCTCGCCGACCTCGACGCCGAGCTCGGCGAGGACATCCTCGTCTGCGGCGACAAAAAGGCCCACAAGGCCCGCGTCGCCCGGCTGATCGAGCTGATCCCCGGCCTGCGCGCGGTCAACGCCGGCGCCCTGGAGATGGCGCGGATCGTCGAGCAGCTGACGCCGATGCTGATCTCGGTCAACACCCGCTACAAGGTCCACGCCGGGATCCGCCTCACCGGCCTCCCCGACGGCGACCACTGGGCCTAGCGCCGATGCGCGTCGCCCTCCTCGCCGGCGGCACCGGCGGCGCCAAACTCGCCGCCGGGATGCAGGAGGAGCTCGGCTCCGGCCTGGCGGTGATCGCCAACACCGGCGACGACATCGAGGCGCTCGGCGTCCACGTCTCCCCCGACCCCGACCTCGTCACCTACTGGCTCAGCGGCGAAATCGACGCCGAGCGCGGCTGGGGCATCCGCGACGACACCTTCACCGCCTTCGAGCGACTCAAACAGCTCGGCGCCCCGAGCTGGTTCGGCCTCTCCGACCGCGACCTCGCCGCCTGCCTCTACCGGCGCCAGTTCCTCGACGACGGCGGCCGCCCGACCGACGCCCAGGCGCAGATCGCCCGCGGCCTCGGGGTCGAGGCGCGAGTGCTGCCGATGGCCGACACGCCCGTCCGCACGCAGGTGATCACCCCCGCCGGCAAGCGCGCCCTGCAGGAGTACCTGATCCTCGACGGCGGCCAGCCGCCGGTGGAAGGCGTGCAGCTGGAGGGGATCGAGGCGGCCGAGCCGACGCCGGAGGTGCTGGAGGCGATCGCCGAAGCCGAGGCGATCGTGATCGGCCCCTCCAACCCGGTGATCAGCATCGGCCCGATCCTCGCGATCCCGGGGATGCGGGAGGCGATCGCCGCCTCCCCCGCGCCCGTCGTCGCGGTCAGCCCCTACGTCGCCGGCGCCGTCGTCAAGGGCCCGACCGACCGCTTCATGGAAGGGATCGGGCGCCCGACCACCGCCGCCGGGGTCGCCTCCCTCTACGCCGGGCTGATCGACGCGATGGTCGTCGACGAGGGCGACCCCGACCCGCCCCCAGCGGAGATCAAGACGCTGGCCACGCAGACGCTGATGGAGGGGGCCGCGGGCCGCGTGCGCCTGGCCCGGACCGTGCTGGATTACGCCGCTACGCTCGCCGCACCTTGAACGCCACCGCGGTCCTCCCCGTCAAGCGCCTCGGCGCGGCGAAGCAGCGCCTTGCCGCCGGGCTCGACGCCGAGCGCCGGCGCGAGCTGGCCGGGGCGATGGTCACCGACGTGCTGGAGGCGATCGGCGGCGCCCGCACGATCGGCCGCCTGATCGTCGTCAGCGGGGACCCGGTAGCGCAGGAGCTGGCGACCAAGGCAGGAGCCGAGGTTGTCCCCGACCCCGAGGACGCCGGGCACGTCGAGGCCGCCCTGGCCGGGATCGCGCGCGCCGAAGTCGAGGGCGCCGAGCAGGTGGTCCTCCTCGCCGGCGACTGCCCGCTGCTCGACCCGCGTGAGCTCGACCGCCTCCTCACCGGCGTCCCCGACCGCTACGTCGGCATCGTCCCCGACCGCCACGGCACCGGCACCAACGCGCTCCTGCTCAGCCCGCCGGACGCGATCGTCCCCGCCTTCGGGGAGGGAAGCCGCGACCGCCATGTCGAGTCCGCCCGCGCGGCTGGCATCCCCTTCGGCATCGAGAACCTCCCCTCGATCGAACTGGACCTCGACACCCCGGCCGACGTCATCGCCCTCACCCGCGAGCTGGCAAAGAGCCCAAAGCGAGCGCGGCGAACTGCGAAGGCCCTAGGGATATGACTGAGCTTCGGGTCCTCCCTATCGAGGGACTACCCGAGGTGACGGAGGGGATGAAGATCGGCGAGATGATCGCCGAGCGCACGGAACTGGAGCCCGGCGACATCGTCGTCATCTCCCAGAAGATCGTCTCGAAGGCCGAGGGGCAGGTGCGGCACTTACGGGACGTAGAGCCGTCCGCGAAGGCGATCGAACTGGGAAAGAGGCTGGGTAAGGAGGCCAGGCTCGTGGAGTTGATCCTCTCCGAGAGCCGCGAGATCCTGCGCGAGGACCGGGTCCTGATCACCGAAACCCACCACGGCTTCGTCTGCGCCAACGCCGGCATCGACACCTCAAACCTCCCCGAGGACGGCAGCGTCTGCCTCCTGCCGGTGGACCCCGACGCCTCTGCTCGGCGGATTCGAGCGGAACTGGAGACGGCCGTGGTGATCTCAGACAGCTTCGGTCGGGCGTGGCGCATCGGCCAAGCCGAGGTAGCAATCGGCTGCGCCGGTCTCGCCCCCCTCGACGACTGGCGCGGCCGCACCGACTCCGGCGGCCGCGAGCTACAGGCGACCGTGATCGCGATCGCCGACGAGGTCGCCGCAGCGGCCGACCTCGTCAGGGCCAAGGACTCGAACATACCCGCCGCGATCGTCCGCGGCCTCGGCCGCTACGTGAAAGCGGAGGACGGCCCCGGCGCTGCCGCCCTCCATCGCCCCCCCGGCGAAGACCTCTTCCGCTAAGGACCTAGTCCCGGTCCCGGTCCTTGCCGACCGTGTCCTTGACCTTGTCGGAGACCTTCTCCGCTCCGTCCTTGACGGCGCCGGTCGCTCTATCGACCTTGCCTTCGCGCTTGAGGTCGTCATCGCCGGTGAGGCTGCCGGCGGCCTCCTTCACGCGTCCCTTGGCGTCGTCCTTGTTGCGGATCTCGTCGCTCATCTGCATCCCTTCCTGGCTTTGAATGGATGCGACTCAGCTACCCGAAGAGGCGATACTCGGAACCGCGGCGCCATCGCTCGCATAGGTCTCGACGATCTCGTAGAGCGTGGTCCGCTGCGCCGGCTCCCGACCCGCCGCCCGGGCGGCGGCGATCAGCTGCTCGGGCTCCAGCCGCACACCGTGCTGGGACCCGGCCATGCGGGAGATGTTCTCCTCCATCAGGGTGCCGCCGAGGTCGTTGACCCCCCAGCGCAGCGCCTCCGTCGCCCCCTCGAGGCCCATCTTCACCCAGCTCGCCTGCAGGTTCGGGATCGTGCGGCCGAGCGCGAGGCGGAAGGCGGCGGTGTGCTTGAGGTTCTCCCCCATCGAGATCTCCTCGATCCCGTGCGTCCGCCCCAGCATCGTGTTGAAGGGGATGAAGCTGAGCGGGACGAACTCGGTGATCCCGCCGGTCCGCTCCTGGAGCTCGCGGATCACGCGCATGTGCTCGGCCAGCTCCCAGGGCTCCTCGATGTGCCCGAACATGACCGTTGCCGTCGAGCGCAGGCCCGCGCGGTGCGACGC
>JBJMKN010000088.1:0-63472 GCA_045805765.1 Solirubrobacterales bacterium | reverse complement strand
TGGCCAGGACGTGCTGCTGTTCATCGACAACATCTTCCGGTTCGTCCAGGCGGGCTCCGAGGTCTCGGCGCTGCTCGGGCGGATGCCCTCCGCGGTCGGCTACCAGCCGACGCTGGAGACGGAGATGGGCGACCTCCAGGAGCGGATCACGTCGACGCGCGAGGGTTCAGTCACCTCGGTCCAGGCGATCTACGTGCCCGCGGACGACCTGACGGACCCTGCGCCGGCGTCGGTATTCGCGCACCTGAACGCCACGACGGTGCTGACGCGGTCGCTGGTCGAGCAGGGGATCTACCCCGCGGTGGATCCGCTCGACTCGACCTCGACGATCCTGAAGCCGGAGATCCTCGGCGAAGAGCACTACAACACGGCGACGAGAGTCCAGGAGACCCTGCAGCGCTACAAGGAGCTCCAGGACATCATCGCCATCCTCGGGATCGACGAGCTCTCCGACGAGGACCGCCAGACGGTCTCCCGCGCCCGCAAGATCGAGCGCTTCCTCTCGCAGCCGTTCTTCGTCGCCGAACAGTTCACGGGACGTACCGGCGAGTACGTGCCGGTCGCCGAGACCGTCCGCGGCTTCCGCGAGATCCTCGACGGCGAGCACGACGATCTCTCCGAGGGCGCCTTCTACATGCAGGGCTCGATCGACCAGGTCCTCGAGAACGCCAAGTCCGGCGCCGCTGCCTAGGAGCTGACTCGTGGCCGCGGAGCACATGGTGGACGTCGAGGTCCTGACCCCGGAGGGGGAGGTCTGGAGCGGCGAAGCGCGGCAGGTCTCGACCCGGACCGAGGTCGGCGAAATCGGCATCCTCGCCAACCACGCGCCCGTGCTCGCGGCGCTGCGGCCGACCGAGCTTCGCCTCCACGTCTCCGACTCGGAGACGAAAACCTACGCGCAGGCCCACGGCTGGCTGCAGGTCTACGGCAACCGCGCCCGGCTCCTGCTCGAGGAGGCGATCCCGCCCGAGGACCTCGACAGCGGCACGCTGAAAGAGCAGCTCTCCGACGCCGAACAGCGGCTCTCGGAGTCCGAGGAGGGCAGCGCTGACCACGCCCGGGCGCAAAAAGACCGCGCCCGAGCCGAAGCGTTCCTCTCGATCGCCCAGGGGTGAGCCCATGAGCGAGGAGCTCGTTGTCCTCGCGCAGCGGTTGATCTCGTTCGAGACCTGTGAGCCCGACGCCATCTCGGAGGCCGCAGGGTTCATCCAGGGCTGGCTCGAAGCCCGGGGCATCGAGACGGTCGGTGACGAGGTGCGAGGGCTGCCGGTGGTGAAGGCTGAGGTCGGGCCCGAGGACGCGCCTACCGTGGTGCTGCACGGCCACATCGACGTCGTTCCGGCGTTCGCCGGGCAGTTCCAGCCCAAGGTCGACGGCGACCGCCTCTACGGGCGCGGCGCCTACGACATGAAGGGCGCGATCGCGGCGATGCTGATGGTGACCGCGGCGATGCGCGAGCAGGACAGGGTCCGGGTCCGGCTCGGGATCGTCGGCGACGAGGAGTCCGAGGAGGAGTCCGAGCGCGGCTCCGACCACCTCGTCGACAGCGGCTTCACCGGCGACTTCGCGATCACCGGGGAGCCCACCGACCTCCACATCGGGATCGAGGCCAAGGGCGTGCTGGCGCTGCGCCTCGAGGTCGGCGGCACCGCCGCCCACGGAGCCACGCCCTGGCTTGGGGATAACGCCGTTCTCAACGCGATCGACGTTTTCCGCAGTATCGAGTCGCTACCGTTTGCGCGACACAGCTCCGAGCTCTTCGACCGGCCGTCGATCAATCTGGGGAGGATCGTCGGCGGCGACGCTCTCAACAAGGTGCCCGACCGATGCGTGATCGACGTCGACATTCGCTACCTCCCGGATCAAGACCCGCAGGAAATCCTCGCCCAGGTGGGCGAGCTGCAGGGGATCGCGGTGCAGGCGCTGCTGACCCGCCCGCCGGCGACGGTGAAACGGGATTCGGCCTACGTCCAGGCGCTGCGCACGGCGGCGACCGAGCACCACGACGGGGAGCCGATGAGCGTCGGGCGCGACGGCGCCTCCGACGCCGTCTCCTTCCTCCGGGTCGGGGTGCCGGCGGTCGAGTTCGGCCCGGTGGGGGCAGGGCACCACGGGCCCTCCGAGTGGGTCTCGGTCTCGTCGCTGGAGACCTACCGCCAGGCATTGGAGTCGTTCCTGCTCGCGATCCCGGACCGGCTGAGCGATGAGTGAGCCGCTCGGGCCGGGCTGGGAACCGAAGAAGCCGCCCCCGAACGGAGACTCCGAGCCGGCCCCGAAGCCGCGGCGGTTCTGGTGGCGGTTCACGCTCGCCTCGGTGCTGATCATCGCCGTCTCGGCGGCGACGACCGCGACGGCCGTCCTCGTCTACCTCGACGACGTCGCCAGCGCGATCGAAGAAAACGACCCGGTGCAGAAGCGGCTCGACCGCTTCCTCGCCGACGCCGGCGGCGGCGCCCAGACCTTCCTCGTGATCGGCTCTGACAAGCGGGCAAACGAAGAGGAAGACCCCGGCCGCTCGGACACCACCATCCTGGTCCGGCTCGACCCCGACAAGGGCCTGATCTCGATGATGTCGATCCCGCGCGACCTCAAGGTCGAAATCCCGGGTTACGGCACCGGCAAGTTCAACGAAGCGTATTCCTACGGCGGCACCAAGCTGACCCTGCGCACCATCAAGCAGCTGACCGGGTTGCCGATCAACCACGTGATCAACGTCGACTTCCTCGGCTTCGCCCAGGGCGTCTACGCGATCGGCTGCGTCTACACCGACGTCGACCGCCGCTACTACCACTCCAACGAAGGCGTCGCCGCCTCCGAACAGTACGCCGAAATCGACGTCAAGCCGGGCTACCAGCTGATGTGCGGCAAGCAGGCCCTGGACTACGTCCGCTACCGCCACACCGACACCGACATCGTCCGCTCGGCCCGCCAGCAGGACTTCCTCAGCGCCGCCCGCTCCCGGGTCTCGATCCAGGACATCGTCTTCGACCAGGGGGAACTGGTCGAGGCCTTCACCGACTACACGAGCTCGGACATCAGCGACAAGGAGACCCTGCTCGAAGTCCTGAAACTCCTTGCCGCCTCGCGCAACTCGACGATCAACGAGGTCAACTTCCCGGCCGAACTCGGCCCCAGCTTCGTCTACACGACGAAAAGCGCGCTGGACGGCGCGGTGCAGGAATTCCTCGGCGGTCAGACGCCGCAGCAGGCGAAAGCGGCGCAGCGACGGCAGCGCCAGGAAGCGGAAGCCGGCCGCAAACACAAGAAGAAGCAGAGGCACAAGCGCAAGAAGCCGAAGGTCGAAGTCTCCAAGCCCGGCACCGACGGCCTCCTGCCCGCCCGCGAAGCTGGCGAAGCCGAGGGGAAGCTCGCCGCCCGCCGCGCTCGCGGCTACTTCCCGATCTACTACCCGACGCGGCTGCCGGAAGGGACGCGCTTCGTCGAAACCGACCCCTACGAAAAGGTCGTCGACCCCTACGTCTACAACCTCAAGGACGAAGATGACAACCGCCACCTCGCCTACCGGATGATGATGGTGGCCGAAATGTCAGACGGCACCCACTACTTCGG
The DNA here is from genome assembly GCA_045805765.1 of Solirubrobacterales bacterium. GTDB lineage: Bacteria > Actinomycetota > Thermoleophilia > Solirubrobacterales > 70-9 > VAYN01. Next base: position 59,902 of record JBJMKN010000088.1, on the reverse strand, counting down.
CCTGCAGGGGATCCGCGGCTGGCCCGATCCACCGATCCTCGACGACCCCAGCCTGGTTAAGGAGATCAACGGACGGGAGTACGACATCTTCGTCGACGGCGAAAACGTCAAGATGGTCGCCTGGCGGCGGGGGGAGAATTCCTATTGGATCTCGAATGACCTGCTGCGGACTCTGACCAACGAGCAGATGATCGGGATGGCCCGTTCAGCAGACTTGATCATCGCCAAGAAGAAGCCTAAAAAGAAGGGTAGGAGGGACCCATGAGCGAGAAGCTGGAGCCAGTCGGCGTCATCGGAGTGGGTTGGGTAGGCCTGGTGACCGCGGCGTGCTTCGCTGAGCTCGGTCACCCGGTCGTCGCGAGGGACATCCTGCAGGAGAAGGTGGACTCCCTCTCACGCGGCGAAGTGCCGCTGCACGAGCCCGAGCTCGAGGACCTGCTGCGGCGGAATGCCGAGCGGATCACCTTCACCACCGACATGGGCAAGCTGCTGGAGGGCGCGCGGCTGCTCTTCGTCTGCGTCGACACGCCGCCGACCTACTCGGGCGACGCCGACCTCTCGCGGGTGCGGGCCGTCGTCCAGGAGCTCCCCGAGGACTCAGACCACGTCCTGATCATGAAGAGCACGGTCCCGGCCGGGACTGGCGAGTCGATCCGCCGCGACGTCCCGAGCCTCTCCTACGTCTCCTGTCCCGAGTTCCTCAAGGAGGGGACTGCGGTCAAGGACTTCATGAACCCCGACCGGGTGGTCGTCGGCGCCGATGCCGGGGACGAGGATGCTGCGGACGCGGTCGAACGGCTCTACCAGCCGCTCGGCGGGCAGATCCTCCGCACCGACGTCGCCAGCGCCGAGATGATCAAGCTCGCCTCCAACGCATTCCTGGCGACGAAGATCTCCTTCATCAACGAGATCGCCAACGTCTGCGAGGAGGTCGGCGCCGACGTCGGCCAGGTCGCGAAGGGGATGGGGCTGGACGCGAGGATCGGGACGGCCTTCCTCCGCGCCGGGATCGGCTACGGCGGCAGCTGCTTCCCCAAGGACGTCAGCGCCCTGAAGATGCTGGCCGGCAACACCGGCTACCACTTCCAGCTGCTGACCTCGGTGATCGAGGTCAACGAGCTGCAGAAGCGGCGGGTCGTCGGCAAGCTCGAGAAGCACCTCGGCTCGCTGATCGGCAAGCGCGTGGCCTTGCTTGGCCTCGCCTTCAAGCCAGACACCGACGACATGCGCGAGGCCTCGAGCCTGGTGCTGGCGGCGCGGCTGCAGGGCGAGGGTGCCGAGGTGGTCGGTTATGACCCGGTTGCCGCCGAGCGCGCCGGCAGTCTGCTCGGCTCGGTCGAGATGGCGACCTCGGCGATGGAGGCCCTGGAGGGCGCCGACGCCGCGGTCCTGGTCACCGAGTGGCGTGAGTTCGCCGAGCTCGACTGGAGCGCGGCGGCCGAGCGGATGGCGAGGGCTCTTGTGGTCGACGGGCGCAACTTCCTCGATCCCGAGGCATTGACCGCTGCCGGGTTCGAGTACGAGGGGATCGGCCGCAAAGTCAGCTCCCCTCGGGCCGCCACCGCCTAGTGCTCGCCGCCAGTCACGAGAGCTAGAGATGCAGGCGATTGTTCTCGTCGGGGGCGAGGGGACGCGGCTGCGGCCGCTGACCACCGACGTCCCCAAGCCCGCGGTGACGCTGGTCGACCGGCCTTTCCTCGCCTTCGCGATCGAGTGGCTGGCGGCCCACGGGGTCACCGAGGTGGTCCTCGCCTGCGGCTTCCTGCCGGACGTCCTCCGCGAGGCACTGGCGGGGGAGGAGGAGCGCGCCGGGGTCGCGATCACCTACTTCGCCGAGCCGGAGCCGCTGGGGACCGCCGGCGCGATCCGTTTTGCCGCCGATTCCCTCGGCGACCGGCTCGAGAGCCGCTTTTTCGCGCTCAACGGCGACGTCCTCGCCGATCTCGACCTCTCGGCGCTGCTGCGCACCCACGAGGAGCGCGAGGCGCGGGCGACGATCGGCCTGCATCCGGTCGCGGACTCGGCCGCCTACGGCCTGGTCGAATGCGACGAGGAGGGGGCCGTCCTCGAGTTCCTCGAGAAGACCGGCAAGCCGGCGCCCGGGGAGATCAACGCCGGCGTCTACGTGCTCGAGCGCGACGTCCTCGAGCTGGTGCCGGCCGGACAGCCCGTCTCGATCGAGCGCGAGGTATTCCCGCGGCTGGTCGGCGACGGCCTGCATGGGCTGCTGCTCGAGGGCTACTGGATGGACATCGGCACGCCTGAGCGCTACCTGCAGGCGAGCTGGGACATCCTCGAGGGCAGGGTGGAGACCCGTGTCGAGCCGACCACCGCCGGGTTGCTCGTCGCCGATGGCGCCGTGATCGCCGAGGACGCTTCGGTCGGGCCGCGGGCCGTCGTCTCGCCGGGCTGCCGGATCGAGGCCGGAGCCGAGGTCGGCGACTCGGTCCTGCTCGACGGCTGCACGGTCGGCCGCGACGCCCTCGTCTCCGGCTCGATTCTGGCCCCCGGGGCCGAGGTCGAGGCGGGCGCGGCCTTGAGAAACGCCGTCGTCGGCCGAGATGAAAGAGTCCCAAGCCGATGAGCGGGATGATCGACGACGTCCTCGGGCTGCCCGACCAGCTGCGCGATGCCCTCTGGCGGGTCGAAACCGCCCGCTTGGAGGAGGCCGACTCGGCCGGGTTGATGGTTTGCGGGATGGGGGGGTCGGCGATCGGGGGCGACCTCGCGGCCAGCGCGATCGGCGACCGCCTCTGCCGCCCGATGATCACTGTCCGCGGCTACGAGCTGCCGAGCTGGGCGACGCCCGAGTGGACGGTCCTCTGCTCGAGCTACTCGGGCAACACCGAGGAGACCCTCGCCTGCTTCGAGGCCGCCGAAGCGCTCGGCGCCCGGCGCCTCGTCCTCAGCACCGGCGGGGCGCTGGTCGAGCGGGCGCGCGAGGCTGGCGTCCCGGTCGTGGCGCCGCCGGGGATCTACCAGCCCCGGGTCGCAATCGCCTACATGTTCGTCGCCGCCGCCGAGGCCGCCGCCCTGACGGGGGTGGCGCCGCGGATCCGCACCGAGATCGACGCCGCCGCCGCCTTCCTCGAGCGCGAGGCGCTGACGGTGAAGGCGAAGGCGGCGGAGATCGCCGCCGCTCTGGGCGCCGCACCGACGGTCGTCTACGGATCCGACCTGACCGCCCCGGTCGCGCACCGCTGGAAGACGCAGATCAACGAGAACGCGAAGCGGCACGCCTTCTACTCGGAGCTGCCGGAGGCCGATCACAACGAAATCTGCGGCTGGACCGGCGAGATCGCCGCCCGGATGGCGACCGTCTTCCTAGAAGACTGCGACCAGCACCCGCGCGAGCGCCGGCGCTTCGAGCTGACCGCCGAGGTCGTCGCCGAGAGTGGCGCCGGCGTCGTCCGGGTAGAGACGGTCGGCGAGACGCGGGTCGAACGCCTCCTCTGGGGGGTTCTGCTCGGCGACCTCGTCTCGCTGGAGATCGCCCGCAAGGCCGGGGTCGACCCGGAGGAGATCGCGGCGCTTAATCGGATCAAGGAGGGAATGGCGGGATGAGGGCGATGGTGCTGGCGGCAGGGCTGGGGACGCGGCTGCGGCCGATCACCTACGAGATGCCGAAGCCGATGGTGCCGGTCATCAACCGGCCGGTGATGGAGCACATCCTGCGCCTCCTCGCACGGCACGGGTTCGAGGAGACGATCGCCAACCTCTACTGGTTCCCGGAGCTGATCGAGGGCTACTTCGGCGACGGCTCGAAGGCCGGCGTCTCGCTTGCCTACAGCCGCGAGGAGGCGCTGCTGGGCACCTCTGGCGGGGTCCGCAACGCGGCGGATTTCCTCGGCGACTCCTTCCTCGTCATCTCCGGCGACGCCCTCACCGACATCGACCTGGCCTCGATGCGCGAGTTCCACGAGTCCCACGACGGGATCGCGACGCTGGCGATGAAACGGGTCGAGGACACGAGCCAGTTCGGGGTCGCGATCGTCGGCGCCGACGGCCGGATCCAGGGCTTCCAGGAGAAGCCCGACCCCTCCGAAGCGCTTTCCGACCTCGCCAACTGCGGCATCTACATGTTCCGCAAGGAGATCTTCGACTTCTTCCCCGCGCCCGGCACCAGCAAGGCGGCCAAGGAGGGCGATCCGCCCGGCTTCGCCGACTGGGCGATGGACGTCTTCCCGAAACTGCTCGAGGGCGACGTCCCCTTCTACTCCCACGAGATCGACGCCTACTGGAACGACATCGGCAACCTCGAGGAGCTGCGGGGCGGCAACATCGACGCCCTCACGGGCGCGGTCAAGCTGGAAATGGAGGGCGACCTCGTCGAGGGCTACCGCAGCGGCGACCGGATGGAGGGGGAGCCCGACCTGGTCGGCCCCGTCCTCCTCGGCCCCGGCTGCGAGATCGGCGACGACGTCCGCATCGACGGGCCCTCGGTGATCGGCGACAACGTCAAGGTCGGCGACGGCGCCCGGCTGCGCGAAGTGATCGCGTTGCCGGGCTCCCAGGTGCCAGCCAACTCGCTGCTCATCAACGCAATTACTGCCGCTCGGGGGTAGCTCGGAGCGGGGGTGCCGGTGGGGGTCCCCTGGGCGCAGCTCGGCGGGTCGCCGTTCTGTGGCTGGCGCCCTGTCGTGGCTCGCCCGCCTCGTGCTAAGTGCCCAGGGGACCCCCACCGGCACCCCCTCAGATCGCGCTCCGGCTGATGAAGGTTGGGATTCGGGGGGAAGTTGGTGCAGAGATGGCGCTTTCTGCGCGCCACGCGTGCGCCTTTGCTCGGCAGGGTTTTGGCATGGAGTTGTTGCCGACTATCGGGGTGGCGCTGGTGCCGGCGTTGTGCGCGTCCTGCGGGCGGTCTTGTCGGTCCGAGTCAGTGATTTGCACGCGCTGTTCGCGGCGGCTGCAGGAGGCGGACCCCCTGCTCGGGAAGGGGCCGGCTGGCCTGGACAAGGTCTGGTCTTCGGCGTCCTATGACGGAGTGGCCCGAAATCTTGTGGGGGCTTTGAAGTTCAGGCGGTTGCTGCCGGTGGCCGATCTGATGGCGGAGCGGATTGAGTGGTTGGCGCCTGCCCACATGCTGAGCGGGACGATCGTGCCGGTGCCGCCGGCGCCGGCACGGCTGCGGCGGCGGGGGTTCGACCCGGCGGGGGAGCTGGCCGCTGCCCTGGCGGCGCATCTGGAAGCGCCGCTGTCGCACTGTCTGGAGCGGCGGGGGAGCGGGCGCCAGGTCGGGCGGCGGCGGGCGGAGCGGGTCGGACATCCGCCGCGGATCCACAGCAAGGGCCCCGCCCCTCGCAGCGTCCTCCTGGTCGACGACGTGCTCACCACCGGGGCCACCCTCACGGCCTGCGCTCGCGCGCTGCGGGCCGTGGGGGCGTCCCGGGTGGTTGCGGTGACCTTTGCCCGGCGCCTTTAGTTGGCTCTCCGCGGCCCTACGGCCGTGCCTCGGCCGGGCGGCCTCGCATCTGGTCGACAAGCTTCCGCGTACGGCTTCGCTTGCGACGCAGTTCTCGGTGCTTCTTCACCTGTCGACCCATGTCCTCAGCCAGCTCGCGGACCGTGTGGGTCATCTCGGGGCTGCACTCGTGCGCGTGCAGGGTCACCCCCTTCAAATAGAACGTCGCCTCCGCCACCTGGCTGTCGCTGACTCTGGGGTTTCGCTCCTCCGAGAGCACCACCTCCAAGGTCGCGAGCGGCGAGACCTGCCGTCCCAGCCTGGCGAAGCGTTTCCGCACCATCTCACGCAGGTCATCCGTCATCTCGACGTTCCGGCCCCGAATCTCCATCCGCATGAGTGCCTCCTTGTGGGTTCCGTCACGAGGGTAGTACCCCGAGCGCGGGGGAGCAAGAAGAATTTAAGTCGGCACCGCTACTCTTGACCAATGCCAGCGATGGACCTCGTAACGAAGGCGCTGCGCGCGGGAGAGGGACGGAAATTCAAGTCCTACCAGAAGCGCGCGGAGGCGATAAACCGCTTCGAGCCGGAGATGGAAGCGCTCTCCGAGGACGAAATCCGCACCGAGGCCGACTCCCTCCGCGAGCGCGCGAAAAACGGCGAGTCGCTCGACGATCTGCTGCCGGAGGCGTTCGCGCTCTGCCGCGAGGCGTCGCGCCGGAGCACCGGCCAGCGCCACTACGACGTCCAGCTGATCGGCGGCATGGTCCTCCACGACGGCGGCATCTCTGAGATGAGGACCGGCGAGGGAAAGACCCTGACCGCGACCCTGCCCGTCTTCCTCAACACGCTCGCCGGCAAGAGCGTCCACGTCGTCACCGTCAACGACTACCTCGCCCGCCGCGACGCCGAATGGATGAAGCCGATCTACGAGGCGCTCGGGGTCACCGTCGACGCCCTCCAAGATCCCGACGACCACGCCACCCGCCAGCGCAAGTACGCGCTCGACGTCACCTACGGGACCAACTCCGAGTTCGGCTTCGACTACCTGCGGGACAACATGGCCGACGCGCTCGAGCACTGCGTCCAGCGCGACCACAATTTCGCGATCGTGGACGAGGTCGACAACATCCTCATCGACGAGGCACGGACGCCGCTGATCATCTCCGGCCAGCCCGAACAGGCGGCCCAGACCTATTACACCTTCGCCCGCCTCGCCAAACAGATGGTCGGGGTGCCGGCGAAACAGAAACTGAAATCGCTGGGCGAGTCGCGCGAGACCCACGACGCCGACTACGACTACGAGTACGACGAGAAACACAAGACGGTGGCGCCGACCGAGCGGGGCGTGAAAAAAGCCGAGGAGTTCATCGGCGTCGACAACCTCTACCTCGGCGAGCACGGCAGCCTCGTCAACCACCTCGTCCAGTCGCTGAAGGCCGAGTCGCTCTACAGGAAAGACGACGACTACGCGGTGATCGACGGCGAGGTGATGATCATCGACGAGTTCACCGGCCGCATCCTCGAGGGCCGGCGCTGGTCGGAGGGCCTGCACCAGGCCGTCGAGGCGAAGGAGGGCGTGGCGATCCGCGAGGAGAACCAGACCCTGGCGACGATCACCCTCCAGAACTACTTCCGCCTCTACGACAAGCTCTCCGGGATGACCGGCACCGCGCTCACCGAGGCGACCGAGTTCATGAAGATCTACAAAATGCCGGTGGTCGAGATCCCGACCAACAAACCGATGGTCAGGCTCGACCAGAACGACCAGATCTTCAAGACCAAGGACGGCAAGTGGGGGGCGGTCATCCAGGAAATCGTCGACCGCCACGAGAAGGGACAGCCGGTGCTGGTCGGAACCGTCTCCGTCGAGGTCTCGGAGATGATCTCCGAGGCGCTGAAGCGGCAGGGGATCAAACATGCGGTCCTGAACGCGAAGCCCGAGCATGCCGAACGAGAGGGCGAGCTGATCGCCCAGGCGGGCCGCAAAGGCGCGGTGATGATCGCCACCAACATGGCCGGCCGCGGCGTCGACATCAAGCTCGGCGGCGACCCCGAGCACCTCGCGATCGCCGAGCTGAAAAAGCAGGGGATCACCCACGAGAGCGAGGACTACGAGGAGGCGCTGGCGGCAAAGGCGGCCGAGCTGGAGCCGCAGTGCAAGGCCCAGGCCGAGGAAGTGCGGGGGCTCGGCGGCCTCTTCATCTGCGGCACCGAGCGCCACGAGTCGCGGCGGATCGACAACCAGCTGCGCGGCCGCTCCGGCCGCCAGGGAGACCCGGGCGAGTCCCGCTTCTTCCTCTCCGCCGAAGACGACGTGATCCGCCTCTTCGCCGGCGACCGGATCTACAACATCCTCGACAAACTCGGCCCGACCGACGACGAGGGCGGCGAAGTGCCGCTGGAAGCGAAGATGCTGACGAAGACGGTCGAGAACGCCCAGAAGAAGGTCGAGGAGCAGAACTTCCTGATCCGCAAACGCGTGCTCGAGTACGACGACGTGATGAACGAGCAGCGGCGGGTGATCTACAAATACCGCCGCGAGATCCTCGAAGGGCGCGACATCTCCGAGAACGCCCGCGACGAACTCGAGGCCGTGGTCGAGCGCTTGGTCGAGGAGTACACCGCCAGCGACATCCTCGAGGATTGGGACCTGGAGGAGCTGGAGACGCAGCTGCGGCAGATCTGGCCGGTCGGGATCGAGGTCGCGGGCCTGGCGCCGGAGACCGTCGACCGCGAGCAGCTCAAGGAAGCCCTCGACGACGACGTGATGAACGCCTACGACGAGCGCGAAGAGCAGCTCGGCGAGGAGCTGATGCGCTACCTGGAGCGCTCGATCCTGCTGCAGGTGATCGACAACCGCTGGCGCGAACACCTCTTCGACATGGACTACCTGCGGGAAGGGATCCACCTCCGCGGCTTTGCCCAGATCGACCCCCTCGTCGCCTACAAAAACGAGGGCTACTCGATGTTCGAAGAGCTCCTTCACGCGATCTGGGACGAGTTCTCGAAGCTGGTCTTCCGCGCCGAAATCGAAGTCCAGCCCGGCGACGGAGGGGCCGTCGCCGCCGGCAACGGCGGTGGCGAGACGGCCCTCGCCTACAGCGGCGGCACCGCCGAGAACCAGCCCTCGGCGCTGCAGGAAGTCGTCGCCACCAGCGGCACGACCCCCTCGGACGCAGCCGCCGCGGGCGCCACCGCTCCCGGCAATGGTGAGGTGGTCGAGACCGTGGTCAAGGGAGAGCACGACGACATCGGTCGCAACGACCCCTGCTGGTGCGGCAGCGGCAAGAAGTACAAGAAGTGCCATGGCGCCTAGCGGCGCATGACTGACCCCGTCCGCGAGTTCATCCGCGCCTTCAACGAGCGCGACCTGGACGCCTTCGTGGCCGTCCTCGATTCCGAGGTCGAGCTGCACGCGAGCCGGGGGCTGCGAAAGGGAATCGAGGCGGCGCGCGTGTGGGCGACGCGGGCGCCCGGCGGCGTCCAGCAGACGATCGAGCTGGAGCAGCTCTACGAGGACGGGACCGAGGGCGGGGGAGGCCGCGCCGTGGCGCTGATCCTGCGGCGCTGGAATTGGGAGGAAGACGAAAGCATCGCCGGGATCGACTTCATGGCCTGGGCCTTCGAGCTCCGCGACCGCAAGATCCTCAGCTGGCGCCCGTACGAGAACCGGGAAGAGGCGCTCCGCGACTTCCACTTCGCCCGTCCCTCGTAGTTGGGAGGGTGCCGGTGGGGGTCCCCTGGGCGCAGCTCGGCGGGTCAGCGTTCTCTCGCTAGCGCCCTGTCGTGGCTGGCCCGCCTCGTGCTAAGTGCCCAGGGGGCCCCCACCGGCACCCTCCGCGACAGCTGTTCTGCTTCAACTTTCGCGAGACCGCAAAATTACCTCCTGAGGAAGGATTTTTGCGGTCTCGGTAAAGAACTGAAGTTCAGAGACTGTCGCTGGGAGGGAGGGGTGTCCCCTGGCCGACCGGCGTCATGTTCCTCGCCCTATCCACTCACAGAGAGCTGCCACGCGTCCGGCGAGGAACCCAGGGAGGTCAGGGGACACCCCTCCCTCCCTACCGAAAGCCGCTGGCACCACAGAAGGTCCCTGCAATACCCTGTGCCCATGGCCGACGCCGCGCAGAGTCAACCCGTAGCGCCCCGCCTGGCCTCCGTCCGCGAGCAGCTGTCCCTGCTCTCGGACTACCTTTGACCCAGCCGCGCTAGAAGCTGAAGCAACGCGGTTAGAGGAGGAGATGGGCAGCCCGGGGTTCTGGGACGACCAGGATGCCGCCGCGCGCACCTCCGCAGCCCATGCCCGCGCGCAGCGGCGGCTGGAGATGTTCCGCGGCCTCGAGCGCGACGTCGCCGACCTCGACGACCTCGCCGAGATGGCGGCCGAGGACGAGGAGATGGCCGCCGAGCTGGGCTCGCAGCTGACCTCGGTCGAGCGGCGGCTGGCTGAGCTCGAGGAGGCGCGCCTGTTCAGCGGCGAGTACGACGCCGGCGATGCGGTGGTCACCGTCCACGCCGGCGCCGGCGGCACCGACTCCCAGGACTGGGCCGAGATACTCCTGCGGATGTACCTGCGCTGGGCCGAACGGCGCGGCTTCGCGGTGGAGATGGTCGAGGCCTCGCCGGGGGAGGAGGCGGGGCTGAAGTCCGCCACCTTCATCGCCGGCGGTGAGAACGCCTACGGGCTCTTCGCCGCCGAGCGCGGCGTCCACCGGCTGGTCCGGATCTCCCCCTTCGACTCCTCCGCGCGCCGTCACACCAGCTTCGCCCAGGTCGACGTCGGCCCTGTCGTCGAGGACAGCGTCGAGATCGAGATCGACGAGGGCGACCTGCGGATCGACACCTACCGCGCCTCCGGAGCCGGCGGCCAGCACGTCAACAAGACGGACTCCGCCGTCCGCATCACCCACATCCCGACCAACGTCGTCGTCCAGTGCCAGAACGAGCGCTCGCAGACCCAGAACAAGGCGGTGGCGATGCAGCTGCTGCGCTCGAAGCTGATCGAGCTGGAGGAGCGCAAACGCTCCGAAGAGCTGGCCAAGGCGCGGGGAGAGGTCAAAGACGTCGCCTGGGGCTCCCAGATCCGCAGCTACGTGCTGCACCCGTACACGATGGTCAAGGACCACCGGACCGAGCATGAGGTCGGCGACGTGCAGCGGGTCCTCGACGGCGACATCGACGAGTTCATCCGCGACTACCTGAACAAGACCGCCGCCGCCTCGGCCAACTGATGGCGCCGCTCTTCCACCTCGAACGGGCGGCGAGCGGTGAGCCAGATGGGCTGCTGGTCCTCCACCACGGGCGCGGAACCGACGAGCGCGATCTTCTCGGCCTCGCCGACTTCCTCGATCCGGAGCGGCGGCTGCGGGTGGTGACGCCGCGGGCGCCGTTGCAACTCCCCGGCTCGCCCGGCTACCACTGGTACCTGGTGCCGCGGGTCGGCTACCCGGACCCGGAGAGTTTCGCGGCCGCGCGGGCGGCGCTGGCCGAACTGCACGACGGGCTCTGGGAGGAGAGCGGGATCGGCCCCGAGCGCACCGTCCTTGCCGGCTTCTCGATGGGGGCGGTGATGAGCTACACGATGGGGCTGAGCGCCGACCGTCCCGCGGTGGCCGGGATCCTCGGCTTCAGCGGCTTCGTGCCGACGGTGGAGGGATGGGAGCCGGCGCTCGCCGACCGCACCGGGGCCCCCGTCTTCATCAGCCACGGCCGCCGCGATCCGGTGATCGGGATCGAGTTCGCCGAGCGCGCCCGGGATCTACTGAGCGCGGGCGGGCTCGAGGTCACTTACCGTGAGTCGGACCTCGGCCACCAGATCGACCCCGCTCACCTGCGTGATGCGGGCGCTTGGCTCGACGAGGCGCTCCCTCGAGGTTGAAGCGGCAGGAGCGGCGAGTGTTGACCGCCTGCAGCTCGACGGTGAATTCGCGCGCGCCTAGCGCCCGCTCCATCTGCTTCTCGCTGAGGACGAACTCGTCGCGGTAGACGCCGGCGCGGCGGAAGTGGGTGTGCTCGGCGCCGAGGTGCAGCCCTCCGTGGGAGCCGCGGAGCCGGACATCGATCGCGATCGATGCGGGGGCCGCCGCCTCGTAGCGGACGATCAGCTGGACGCTGTGGTTGCCCGGGCGGGCGGCGAGCTTGGCGGTGGCGTCTTCGAGGATGCAGCGTTCGGCTTCGGCTTCTTCTGCTTCTTCCTGGGCGATTTCGGCGCAGAGGGCGACGTCTTCCTCGTCTTCGATCTCGCACTCTTCCGAGCCGTCTTCGGCTGCGGCTTCGTCTTCGTCGCCGGATTCAGCCTCGTCCGCTTCTTCGGCGGAGGCGTCAGGTCCGCCGAGGACCTCCGGGAGCGTCAGCGCCTGCGCCGGCGCCGAGCAGGCGAAGAGCGCGAGGAGGACGAGGAGCGGGGAGAGCGGGAGCTTTCGCATCCCGCCTCTCATCGGAGGATCCGGGGTGCTCCTTTAGGTCCCGGGCTGCCCGCCCAGCACGCCCTCGAGCTCCAGCAGGCCCTGCTTCATCGGCAGGCCGCCGCCGTAGCCGCCGAGGGCGCCGCCGGTCCTCAGGACCCGGTGGCATGGGACGACGAGCGGGATCGGGTTGCTGCCGCAGGCGGTGCCGGCGGCGCGGACGGCGCGCTCGTTGCCGGCTTTGCGCGCCATCTCCGTGTAGCTGCGGGTCTGGCCGTATGGAATCCGGTTGATCGCCCGCAGGACCCGCTGGCGGAAGCCGCCGCTGAGCTGCCAGTCGAGCGGCAGGTCGAAGCGGTCGAGCTTGCCCTCGAAGTAGAGGTCGAGCTCCCGGCGGACCTCGTCCAGCTCCGCCGGCGCCTCCAGCACCCGCGGCGAGACGCGGCCGGCGAGGTCGACCAGAAGCTCGTCCTGATCCTGGTTGGGGAGGCCGACCCGGACCAGGCCGCGCTTCGTCCGGGCCAGCAGCAGCGGCCCGAAGGGGGAGTCGGCGGTCGTGTAGGCGACGTCGAGGAGGCCCTCCTCGGCGGCCCTTGCCTTGAACCGATCGATCGCGGCCTCGGTCTTCATGCCAGCTCCTTTCGCAGTCGCTTCAGTCCCTCGTGCAGGTTGCGCCGCGCCGCCTCGGGCGAGCAGCCGAGGGCGGCGCCGATCTCCTTGTGCGGGAGGTCGCTGCCGTAGCGCAGCGCCACCGCGGCCCGCTGCTTCGGCGGCAGCGCGCCGACCGCCGCCCACAGTGCCTCGTCGGGCTCCGGGATCCCGTTCTCGACCGCGACCTCCGCCACCTCGGCCACCGGGACGGGGTTGCGTCCCCGGGCGCGGTGGTGGTCGATCGCCTTGCGGTGGGCGATGGTCAGCAGCCAGCCGCGCAGGTTGACGGCCTCGCTCAGCTTCGGGTAGGCCCGCAGCGCCGCCAGGAAGGTCTCCTGGAAGCAGTCCTCGGCGCCGTCCCGACCCACGGCCCCCTGCAAGATCGCCATCACGGCGGCGGAATGCTCGTCCAGGACGGTTTGAAAGGGCGGCAGCGAGGTCACTCTGTGGGATTAAACGTGGCGGGACAGCGAAACGTGAGATCGAGCCGGCAATTTCCGTCCCTATGGAGGGGAAACTGCCGGCTCGTTAGGGTGGCGCGATGATCGAGCCGGCGGAGGAAGTCGAGGAGCTGGTCGCCCGGGCGCTGGCCGAGGACCTCGGCGCGGGGGACATCACCTCCGAGGCGACCGTGCCCGAGGACGCGCGCGGTCGGGCGCGGATCGTGCAGAAACAGCCCGGCGTCGTCTGCGGCCTCGCCGTCGTTGCCGAGACGATGCGCCAGTGCGGGGTCGAGGACGTCGACAACCTCGTCGTCGAGGGCCAGTGGCGGGAGGACGTCCCGGCTGAGGTGCTCTTCGCGAGCGGCAGCGCCCGGGCGCTGCTGGCGGCGGAGCGGACGGCGATCAACTTCCTCGGCCACCTCTCCGGCGTAGCGACGCTGACGGCACGCTACGCCGAGGCGGTGGTCGGAACCGGGACGACGATCCTCGACACCCGCAAGACGACGCCGGGGCTGCGGAGCCTCGAGAAGGCCGCTGTCGCCACCGGCGGCGGCATCAACCACCGCATGGGCCTCTACGACGCGATCCTGATCAAGGAGAACCACATCGCCGCGGCAGGCGGGCTAGCGAAAGCGGTTCACGCCGCTCGCACGGCCCAGCCCGACAAAGCGATCGAGGTCGAGGTCCGCAACCTCGACGAGGCCGCCTACGCGCTCGGCATGGGCGTCGACCGGCTCCTCTTGGACAACATGAACCCGCCGCAGTTGCGAGAAGCCGTCGCCCTCCGCGACGAGAACGCCGGAGGCCCTGACGGCGTCTCCCTGGAGGCCTCCGGTGGCGTCAACCTCGACAACGTCCGCGAGATGGCCGAAACGGGAGTGGAGTTCATCTCGGTCGGGGCGCTAACTCACTCTGCCGCCACGCTCGATTTCTCGATGCTTTTGGAGGTTGGGTAGGGACCGGGGAGAGGGGGTCGGCGGACAACAGCGGGGAGGGTCCGGCGACCCCCTCTCCCCGGTCCCTCGACAGGCGCTCTACTTCAAAAGTTTCGAGAGACGTCGATCTTTGAGGACGCGACCGCCCGTCTGCTCCTGCGGGCAGTAATTCATCTGGTGTTCTGAGAAGAAGACGGCCTCTATGGTCGCCCCGCAGCGCGGGCAGGGGTCGCCCTCGCGTTTGTGGATCCGAAGCGGCATCGGGACTTTGTCGGGTACCTCGGGGCCGATCGTTTCCTCGTAGTAGTCGATTGCGTCTCCTAGTACGTGGAGAGCTGCGTGGAGCTGCTCTACCTCTTCAGTGTCCAGTTCAGAGCCTTTCTTGAACGGCGAGAGCCTCGCCTCCCAGAGGATCTCGTCTACCCAGGAGCGGCCGATTCCGGCTATGTCGCGCTGGTGGCGCAGCAGCGGATGCAGGTGGCGGGGCTGGTCGAGGGCCGCCGCGAACTCGCCGAGCGGGGGAGGGGGCCAGGCCTCGGGCCCGAGGCTGGCGACCATCTCGTCTTCGGCGACGGTGTCCGCCGGGAGCAGCTTTGCCCAGGCCCGCTGTTTGGTCCCGAACTCGCGCAGGCGCAGCTCGCGCCCGTCGCTGAGCCGGATCAAGACCCGGGAGGCCTTGTCTTTGAGCGAGGCGCGTTTGTCGAAGACGCGCAGCCGCCCGGCCGACATCAGGTGGATCAGCAGCGCCAGGTCGCCGAACTCGACCACCGGCATCTTGCCGATCCGCCGCACGCCAGTCACCTCGCGACCGGCCAGCGCTTCCAGCGGCGGGTCGAAGGTCTTCATCACGTTCATCCCCGGCGCCAGCGCCGATTCGACCTCGGCGCCGCGGAGGGCGCTGTCGAGGCGGCGGGCGACGATCTCGACCTCTGGCAGCTCGGGCATCGCAGAAAGGCTACGCGGGAGCGCCGGTCCTCTAGACTTTCTCTACGTTCATTCGACCGGTCCGGACCCAGTCCCGCCGGCGAACATCAGGAAAGGAAGGGCTCATGCAGGAGCTCCCGACGATCCAACCTACTTCCGCACCGGAGCTGAGCCCGGAGCAGGTCGCTGAGATCAGCGACGAGATCCGCCTGCTCGCGGCGGAGCGGAACGCGGTCATCCTCGCCCACAACTACGAGCTTCCCGAGGTCCAGGACGTCGCCAACTACCGTGGCGACTCGCTCGGCCTCTCGCGCCAGGCGGCCGAGACCGACGCCGAGGTGATCGCCTTCTGCGGCGTCCACTTCATGGCCGAGACCGCCTCGATCCTCTCGCCGCAGAAGACCGTCCTCATCCCCGACCTCGACGCCGGCTGCTCGCTCGCCGACTCGATCAACGCCGATCAGCTCCGCGCCTGGAAGGCCGAACACCCCGGCGCCCTCGTCGTCATGTACGTCAACACCTCGGCCGAGGTCAAGGCCGAGACCGACTACTGCGTCACCTCCTCCAACGCCGTCGACGTCGTCCGCCACATCTGGGCCGAGCACGGCCCCGACGCCGAGATCCTCTTCGGCCCCGACATGTGGCTCGGCGCCTTCGTCGAGCGCGAGACCGGCCTGGTCGAAGAGCCCGAGCGCCGCAGCCGCTTCCACATCTGGGACGGCGAGTGCCACGTCCACGCCGGGATCAAGCCGCTGGACATCGCCCGCACCCGCTCCGAGCATCCGAACGCCGAGTTCCTGATCCACCCCGAGTGCGGCTGCTCGACCCAGGCGATGGAGTACGTCGCCGCCGGCGACATCGACCCCGACGGCGTCCACATGCTCTCCACCTCGGGGATGCAGAAGCACGTCGAAGCGCACCCGGACGGCGAGTTCATCGTCGCCACCGAGAACGGGATGCTCTACCCGCTGCAGCAGGCGGCACCCCGCGCCAACCTGATCGAGGCCAATCGGATGGCCACCTGCAAGTACATGAAGATGATCACCTTGCCGAAACTGCGCGACTCACTGCGCGAGCTGAAGTTCGAGGTCAGCGTCGCGCCGGAGATCGCCGAGCGGGCGCGGATCCCGATCGAGCGCATGGTCGCGATCGGGTAGCACCATCTGAAAGATCGGCTGCGTGGGCGGGATCTTGCGGGGCCGAGACTCCGCAGGAGTCAATGTGTCATCGGAGAAGGCACCCGACTGATGGCTCTACGCAAAAAGAAAGACAGCGGCTCCGCGGAGCCGCAACGCCCCCGCGGGCGTCGCGCGCCGATCATCGAGCTGAACGACGTCACCAAGGTCTATTCGGGCGGCCACATGGCGCTCGACCGGGTCAGCCTCTCGATCGGCCGTGGTGAGTTCGTCTTCCTGGTCGGCCCGACCGGCTGCGGCAAGTCGACGCTGATCAAGATGCTGATCCGTGAGCTCGGCGCCACCGAAGGCTCGGTCAAGATCGCCGGCCGCGACATCGGCAAGCTGCCGGAGAAGAAGATCCCGCAGCTGCGGCGCAACATCGGCACCGTCTTCCAGGACTTCAAGCTCCTCCCCGACCGCACCGTCTACGACAACGTCGCCTACGCCCTGCAGGTGATCGGCGCCAGCCGCGCCGAAATCCGCGAGCAGGTGCCGCAGACGCTGCGCCTCGTCGGCCTCTCGACCAAGCTCCACAGCTACCCGGATGAGCTCTCCGGCGGCGAGCAGCAGCGCGTCTCCGTCGCCCGCGCCTTCGTCAACCACCCGCCGCTGCTGCTGGCCGACGAGCCGAGCGGAAACCTCGACCCGGTCACCTCGATCGGGATCATGCAGCTGCTCTACCGGATCAACAAGGCGGGCACGACCGTTGTCGTCGTCACCCACGACCGCGAGATGGTCGACAACATGCGCCGCCGCGTCGTCGAGCTGTTCGAGGGCCGCGTCGTCCGCGACGAGGTCTCCGGCGGCTACACGGAGGAGTCGACGACCGAATTCGGCCTGCGGATGCGGGCTGAGATGGGCGTCGGCGCCGACGGCGGCACCCAGACCAACGGCCACGCCGACCACGACCACCTGAGCTGATGGGCCGGATCGTCTTCTTCTTCCAGGAGGCCCTGCGCGCGCTCAAGCGCAACGGCGCCCCGAGCCTCGCCGCGATCGTGACCACGGTCGTCACCGTCGTCCTGCTCGGGATGCTGATCCCGATCTTCCAGACCGCGCAGGGCAAGAGCGAAGAAGTGCGCGATCAGCTGAACGTGCAGTACGCGCTCTACGACGACGCCACCAAAGCCGAAATCGCCGGCTTGAAGAAAGAATTCGAAGGGATCCCGCACGTCGCCGAAGTCACCTTCGTCAGCAAGAACGACGCGCTGGCGACGCTGAAGAGCGAACTCGAGGACAAGACGATCGTCGAAGAGCTGCACACCAACCCGCTGCCCAACAGCTTCGAAGTCAAGGCCGACGACGCCGCCAACCTGCCGGCGGTGGAAGACGCCGTCTTCCCCAGCGGCCCCGAGGGCAAGCCGATCAACTCGGTGATCAGCAACTCCTTCGACCGCCAGCACTCCTCGGAGAAGATCGAGCAGGTGACGAGCGCGCTGAAGATCGTCCTCACCGTGATCACGGCGCTCTTGATCCTCGCCTCGCTGATGCTGGTCGGCAACACGATCCGGCTCTCGATCTACACCCGTCGCCGCGAGGTCGAGGTGATGCGCCTGGTCGGCGCCACCCGCTGGTTCATCCGCTGGCCGTTCATGATCGAGGGGGTGGTCGTCGGTTTCGTCGGCGGCCTACTGGCAATACTGATCCTGTGGCTGGGCAAGATCACCGTCGTCGACCCCCTCAGCGACTCGATCGGCATTCTCGCGGCGCAGAACAACTCGACCCTGGGCTTCCCGCTCCTGGTCGCGATCCTCTTCGCAGCCTCGATCTTCGTCTCGACGATCGGCTCCGGCGTCACCCTGCGTCGCTTCCTCAAGGTCTGAGGCCGGCGTGAGAGCACGCGGGGCGGTTGCCTTCGCGGTGGCGCTGGTCGCGCTGTTCGCCGCCGGGCTGTGGCTCGGTGGGCACCCGCGCTCGCTGCCGGAGCCGCTGCGCGAAGCGTTCATCGCCGAACCCTCCGGCCTGACCGCGGAAGCGGCGGAAGCGATCGAGGACAGCTACTACCGCCCGGTCGGCGAGACCGAACTCGGCAACGCCTCGCTGCAGGGGATGGTGAGGGAGCTGCGCCGGCGCCACGGCGACCGCTTCAGCGAATACTTCTCCCCGGAAGCGCTGGCCGCCTTCAACGAGCAGATCGAAGGACGCTTCTCCGGGATCGGGCTGACCGTGATCGAGGTGAAGCAGGGGCTGCGTGTGGCGAGCGTGTTCCCGCGTTCGCCAGCGGAGAAGGCCGGGATCGGCGCCGGTGACACGATCGTCTCCGTCGAAGGGGAATCGCTGGCTGGCGTCAGCAGCAGCGAGGCGACGAAGAAGATCAAGGGGCCGGAAGGGACGGAGGTGACGATCGGCGTCCGCGGCGGCAAGGGGGGCGAGGTGCGCCGGCTGACCCTGACGCGGGCGGAGGTGACGCTGCCGAACACCAGCGCTCGGGTGGAGGAGGTCAAGGGCCGCAAGCTCGGCTACGTGCGCCTGCTCAGCTTCAGCGAAGGCGCCCACGGGCAGCTCGCGAGCGCGGTGAAGAAGGTCGAGAAGAAGGGCGCGGAAGGGATCGTCGTCGACCTCCGCCACAACCCGGGCGGCCTGCTCGACGAGGCGGTCCTCACCGCCAGCCTCTTCCTGCCCGAGGACGAAGTCGTCGTCTCCACCGACTCCCGGGCCCAGGGCGAGAGCGTTCACAAGACGACCGGCGGCCGCATCACCTCGCTCCCGCTCGTCGTCCTGATCGACGGCGGCACCGCCTCGGCGGCGGAGATCCTCGCCGCGGCGCTGGCCGACGACGGCGGCGCCGAGATCGTCGGCACCCGCTCCTTCGGCAAGGGCGTATTCCAGGAGGAGCAGTCGCTCTCCAACGGGGGAGCGCTGAAGCTGACCGTCGGCGAGTACTTCACCCCGCAGGGCGTCAACCTCGCCGAGAGCCACGGCATCCACCCCGACGTGAAGGCGCAGGACGATCCGAAGACGAAGCCCGACGAGGCCGAACAGCGCGCCTTCGAAGTCCTCGCACACGAGCTCGGCTGATGCCCAAGCGCGCTCGCCGAACCCCTCCTCGGGGACGTCGTTTCCAGAGTTCTCCTCGCCCTAGGGGGGAAAAGGGTGGAAACGATCGCGCTGGGGTGCGGAAGTCGGCGCGGGAGACGGTCGCGGAGATGTTGCGGGAGGAGCTCGGGTTCCGCGGCTTCCGGCCCACGATCGAGGGAGAAGCGCGGGAAGCGGCGCAGTGGGCCGAGCGCGAAGACGGGCCCCGGCGCGACCTGACTGCGCTCGCCACCTTCACCGTCGACCCGGCGAGCGCGCGGGACTTCGACGACGCCGTCTCCGCCCAGCGCGAGGGCGACGGCGCCCGGGTCTGGATCCACATCGCCGACGTCGCCGCTCATGTCAAACCGGGGTCCCTGCTCGACGAAGAGGCGCGGCGGCGCGGCAACAGCACCTACGTCCCGGGCGCGGTCGAGCCGATGCTCCCGCACGCCCTCTCCAGCGAAGCCTGCAGCCTCGCGCCCGGCGTCGAGCGGCTGGCGGTGACGACGGAGATCGAGCTGGGGCCGGGGATGGAGCCGCGGCGGGCGCGCTTCTACCGCAGCCGCATCCGCTCCGACGCCCGCCTCGACTACGACCAGCTCGACCAGATCTTCGCCGGCCGCGAGCGCCCCCCGGCCGAGGTCGCCGAACCGCTCGGCGCCGCCCGCGAGGTCGCCGCCGGCCTCGGCGAGCACCGTCGCGGCACGACTCTCGACGTCGAATCCTTCGAGCCCGAGTTCCGCTTCGACTCCGACGGCAACGTCCTCGGCGCCCACGGCGTCGAGCAGACCGAGGCGCACCGGCTGATCGAGCGGCTGATGATCCTCACCAACGAGCAGGTCGCCCAGCTGCTGGAGCGCGAGCGGGTTCCTGCGATCTATCGCGTCCACCCGTCCCCCGACGCCGCCCGAATCGAGCGCCTGCTCGAGCAGCTGGCAGCGCTGGGGGTGCCGACGCCGCCTTTGCGCGAGGGCTTCGCCCCGAGCGAGGCCGGGCATCTCGCCGCCGAAGCGAGCCGGCTGGTGCGAAAGGAGGCCGCCCGGCGCGGGCACGGCCGGGCCGCGTACACCTCGCTGGTGCTGCGCTCCCTCAAGCAGGCCACCTACAGCGAGCGGAACATCGGCCACGCCGGCCTCGGCAGCGCTGCCTACTGCCACTTCACTTCGCCGATCCGCCGCTATCCCGACCTCGTCTGCCACCGGGCGCTGCTGGCGCTGCTGGGCGAGGGGGAGGAGGCGCCGACGCTCTCGCAGTGCCGGGACGCCGCTGCCGACTCCTCGGCGCGGGAGCGCGAGTCGGCCCAGATCGAGCGCGCGGCCGACGACGTCTGCGCCGCCTTCCTGCTCGAACGCGAGCTGGGGGAGCGGGGCCTCGACGCGGTCTTCGAGGGCGAGGTCTCCGGCGTCATCCGCTCCGCCGCCTTCGTCTCCTTCGGTGGTCAGCTCGGCGACGTCTACGAGGGGATGCTGCCGGCGCGCCGCTTGCCGGGCGACCGTTACGAGCTCGACCGGGCGGAGGTGGCGCTCGTCGGACGCGGCTCAGGTGGGAGGATCAGCCTCGGCGATCCGATATCCGTCCGCGTGGCTGGCGTCGATGCGCCGCGGGGACGAGCGGAGTTGGTGCCGGCAGGAGAACCCAATGAGTAGGCCGGGATGAGCAAAAAGACCAAGAAGAAAAGAGAGCCGGCCTCGGGCGACGTCGTCACCAATCGACGCGCCCGCCACAAATTCGAGTGGGTCGAGAAGATGGAGGCCGGGATCGTCCTCCAGGGCTCCGAGGTGAAGGCGCTGCGCAGCGGCAAGGCGCAGATGACCGACGCCTACGCGGTCGTCGACGGGGGCGAGGTTTGGCTTCGCAAGCTGCATATCCCCCCCTACGAGTACTCGGCCGTGGACGCCCACGCCGCCGAGCGGCCGCGCAAACTGCTGCTGCACAGGGAGGAGATCGAGCGGCTGGTCGGCAAAACCGCGCAGAAAGGCCTGACCCTGATTCCAACCAGGATCTATTTCAAAGGGCCGCGGGCGAAGGTGGAGCTGGCTTTGGCGCGAAACAAGGAGGGTCGCGACCGCCGGCGGGAGATCGCCGACCGCGACGTTCGCAGAGAGGTCGAGCGGGAGTTCAAGGGAAGGATGCGTTGAGGTTGAAACTGTCGAATCACATGCAAGGATGGAGCGCGATGCCGAGCCGGAAGAGCCTTACCGCCGTTCTCGCTGGGATCATCGCGGTGCTGATGGTGGCCCCTGCGCAGGCCGGCGCCGACTCGTTCCCTGAAAAGGCGAGCGACTACGTCAGCGACAACACCGGCTACTTCGTCGCCGCGCTGCTGGCGGCGATCCTGCTCCTCCTCCTGCTCGTGCGGATCAGCCAGCGACGCAGCAAAGAGAAGCAGCAGAAGCAGGCCGCTCAACCCGCGGCCGCACCGGCGGGCCCGCCGACGCCGCCGCCGGGCGCGCCGCCCATGACTTCCGCCCCGACCACCGAGATGGCCGCCGTGCCCGCGGCCGCCCCCGGGCCGCCTGCCCAGGCGACGCCCCCAGGTCAGTCCGTGCCTCCGCCCGGCGCTTCGGTCCCGCCCCCCGGCTTCGAGGGCGCGCAGCCCGGCGGCGCGCAGGCGCCGCCGCCCGCCAACGAGAGCGCCAAGGACCGCAAGCGCCGCCAGCGCGACGAACAGCGGCAGAAGCGCCTGCAGATGCGCGAAGCGCGCAAAGCCGAGTTGCAGCGCCGCAAGGAAGAGCGTGCGGGCCGCAAGGCGCAGAAGAAGGGCGGCGCCGCTCCGGCGCCCGGCGCCCCGCCTCTGCCCGGGGCCGCAGCACCCGCTCCGGCAGCGCCGAAGGAGCGCAAGTTCTTCGGGATCAAGATCGGCACCGGCAAGCAGAAGCGCGAGGCCGCGCTCGCCGAGCAGCGGCTCGCCGCCGCCCGCGCCGCCAACGAACGGGCGGTCGCCGAGGCCCAGGCCGGCGGCCAGGTTCCGCCCTCGGGCCAGCTGCCCCCCTGGGAGGAGGCGACGACTGTGCAGCCGCAGGCCGGCGGCCTCGCCGCCGTCCCCTCGGTTCCGCCACCGCCGGGCGGCACCCCGGCTCCAGGCGAATTCGACCCTTCGCTCGCCCAGCAACGCGTCCAGGACAAAGTCGACGAGGTCCGCGCCGAGACCCAGCGGATCGGCGCCGAGGCCGACCAGCGCCTGGAAGGCGCCCAGCTGCAGCAGCACGGCGCGATGCCGCCGGCCGCGGCCCCGATCCAGGACACCCAGGCGATCCCGACGCCGCAGGCCCTCTCCGGCCCGCCAGCCGACCTTCGGTCCGCCGAGCAGCGCCTCGAGGACGAACGTCAGGCGCGCGAGCGGGCGATGAAAGAGGCCGAGGAGCGCCTGCGCCAAGTCGAAGAGCGGACCAGGGCCGCCGAAGAACGCGCCGCCGACGCGCAGCGCCTCGAGCAGCGCCGGGCCGAAGAGGAAGCCGATGAGCGCCGCCTCGAGGAGATGCGCCGCAGCGTCGCCGAGGCCGAAGAGCGCGCCCGCGAGGCTGAGCGCCGCGCCGTCGAGGCCGAGCAGGCTGTCGTCCGCCAGGTCCAGGGGGGTGTGCCACAGGGAGGAGGAGCGCCGACCCCGACGCCCCCGGCCCCGACGCCCCCGGCCCCGACGCCCCCGCCGCCTCCTGCGCCCCCGACGCCAGAGCCGCAGTCCTTCGCGCCGCCGACCCCAGCGCCACCGCCGGCCGAATCGTTCTCACCGCCGCCGCAACCGCCGGCGGCCGAGCCGCCCGCTCCGGCTGCGACGCCCGGCTTCGGCGCTCCCAGCGGCGGCGAGCAGATCAACCTCAACGCGGTCACCTTCGAGCAGCTGCGCGAACAGAACCTCTCGGTGACGCAGGCAACCCGCCTGCTCGCCCACCGCGAGCGCCTCGGCGGCTTCAAGTCGGTTGAGGACCTCGACCAGGTGGCGGGGTTCCCGGTGGAGCTGCTGGACGAGTTGAAGAATCGATCGACTGTCTGAGGGGAACCGCCGGGAGGGGGCCCGGCGGACAACAGCGGGGAGAATCCGGCGGACCCCCTCCCGACGGTTCTACTAGCCGCGTCCTTCTTCGTGCTTCTCGAGCAGCTTCAGCCAGATCTCGCTGCGGGCGGGGTAGGGGGCGACCGCGTGACGCAATTTTGAGAGTGGGATCTCTCCGACGATCGCCACGGTTGCCGCCTGGAGGAAGTCGGCGGTCTCGAAGCCGGTGAAGGTGGCGCCGACGATCGTTTCCTTCTCCTGGTCGACGACGATGCGGGAGGTGCCGCCGGTGTCCTTGCCCTGGAAGCTGGCGCCGGGGGTGCCGTCGGTGGGGACGTCGATGGCGCGGGCGTCGATGCCGGCTTCTTCGGCCTGAGACAGCGTCTTGCCGGCGGCGGCGACCTGCGGGTCGGTGAAGGTGACGCGGGGGGAGCCGAGGGCTTCGGCGCTGGCCGCGGTCTCGCGGCCGAGCAGGTTCTCCGCCGCGACCCAGGCGTGGTACTTGCCCATGTGGGTGAAGAGGGCGCGCCCGTTGACGTCGCCGATCGCGTAGAGCCAGCCCCGCCCGCCGACCCGCATCCGCTCGTCGGTGTCGAGGTAGCCGTGGTCATTGGCCTGGACGCCAGCAGCGTCTAGGTTGAGCTCCGCGGTGTGGGGGACGCGGCCGACGGCGATCAGGATCTCCGCCGCCTCGACCTCCTCGCCGCCGCTGAGCCTGGCGACGACGCCTGGATTGCCCGCCGCGACGCCCTCGACTTTGGCGCCGGTGCGGACGTCGATCCCGAAGTTCTCCCGCAGCGACTCAGCGACTTCCTCGCCGGCGAAGGCCTCCTCGCGCGAGAGCAGATGCTCGCCGCCCTCGACCAGGATCACCTCGGCGCCGAGGCTCGCCCAGGCCTGGGAGAGCTCGCTGCCGACCGGCCCGCCGCCGAGGACGATCATGCTCTCGGGCACCTGCTTGGCGGTGGTCGCGTCGCGGTTGTTCCAAGCCTTGATCCCGTCGAGGCCGTCGATCGGCGGCATCGCCGCCTTGCTGCCGGTGGCGACGACGACCGCCTTGTCCGCGGTGAGGGCCTCGTCGCCGACGACGATCCGCCGCTCGCCGTCGAAGCGGGCGCTGCCACGCAGCAGCTCGATCCCGCGTTCTTCCAGCCACGGCAGCTGCCCGGAGTCGTCGCGGTCGTGGATCACCTCGTCGCGGCGGCTGAGCGCCATCTCCGCATCGAGCTCTCCATGCCCGGTCGGCACGCCCGGAACGCGCTTTGCCTCGGCGAGCACGTCGGCCGGCCGCAGCAGCGCCTTCGAGGGCATGCAGGCGTAGTAGGAGCATTCGCCGCCGATCAGGTCGCGCTCGACGATCGCCACCTTCCAGCCGGCGTCGGCGAGCCGCCCGGCGCAGACCTCGCCCGCGGGGCCGGCGCCGAGGACGATCGCGTCGTAGCTGCGCTCGTTCACCGCACGCATCCTCGCAGGCCGCGGGCCCAGACGCCGTACAATGGGTGGGCATTCCCAAGCACGGGGGCGACAGGCTTCGACGTGGTCGACTCGTGCGAACGGTTGCAGGTCGAGGTTGCTGGAGGCCTCGTTAAACCCCAGCACAAACCAATACGTGCGGACCACGAGTTCGCCCTCGCCGCTTAGTTAGAAGCTAAGCGCTGTGAGAGTCGGTCCTCCCTCGCCCACGGGGAGGGGCACCGGCTTCAGAAGTGGGCTTACCCGGGCGGATCGCCCTGACCGCCAGGGGAAATCAAAGGGCTTTATCTCCCGTAGTGCCCGCTGGCGCGGACCCCGGGAGACGAGAATCAAGCGCCAGCTAAACCTGTAGACACCCTCGCACCGCGTCCGCGGATCCGAGTTCGAATCTCGGCGCCTCCATCGATCACCCGGGCCCCGGCCCGGGTGACGCTGCCCGAAAAGCGGTTTCCCGCAGCAGGCCACGGGTATCTGGGCGGTGCCCCGATTGGATCGCCAGGGTTAACCAGTCGCCGGGATACAGCTCGGGGAACTAAGTCTGCACCCAAGGTCGCGCCGTCTCGTCCGCACGGGGTTTGGCCGAGCTTGGCACCCAAATCCATTTAGGAGGAATAAGCATGGAGTCAGCAACTTCCCGCGTGGGAAGCGCGGGCGCAGAAGCCGGTCGGCCCGCGGGACGGAACGTCGTTCGCCGCCTCTCGACCGAGACGAAACAGGCGTTCAAGACGACCGAGTTCTGGGCGATGGTGGCTGTCATCGTCGGCATCCTGATCGCGGCGGCGATGATCAAGGGCGGCGATACCGCCCCCGGGACCGACGAGTTCATCGCCCGGCAGGCGTGGCTCTACGTCGCCATCGTCGCCGTCGGCTACATGATCAGCCGTGGCCTGGCGAAGTCCGGCTCACGCGAGCCGTTCGACGCGGATCGCGACGACCGCGACCCGCCTCGGCGCTAGATCTGACCGAAAGGAAAGGGGGCGCTTCGGCGCCCCCTTTTGCGTCGTATATAAGAACTCAAGCGTAGGTTCCGGCGCCGATCTAGGGTCGGCAAGAAGCCCTAACTGTTAAAGGATTCTTTGCCCAAGGAGGCGCCGGATGGCATCCCTCAGACTGGCCACGTTCAACGTCGAGAACCTCTTCGCCCGCTGGAAGTTCAAGGAGGACGTCGACAAGGACGAGGCGAACGAGCGCGGCTGGATCGTCGAAGAACAGCACTTCGAGGAATTGGGGATGGAAGACAAACGGATCACCGGGGAGGCGGTGAAGGAGCTGGACGCGGACGTGATCGCGATGCAGGAGGTGGAGGGCGTCGACACCCTCAAGCACTTCCGCACCGAGTTCCTCGGTGGCTTCCGCTCCTACGAATACGTCGACGGGATCGACGGCAACGACCCGCGGCTGATCGACGTGATGGTGCTGAGCAAGCTGCCCATCGTCCACGTGCGCTCCTACCAGCATCTGCGCGACCCGGGGGTGAAGGGGAAGGAACTGTTCTCGCGCGACTGCCTCGAAGTCCTGATCGAAGTTGCTCCCGGAGAGACGCTGACCCTCTTCGTCAACCACCTGAAGTCGATGATCAGGACGCGCGAAGAAACGCGACCGAAGCGGGAGCGGCAGGCCGCAGGTGTGAAGCAGATCGTCGAAGAGAGGTTCGGCGCCGACGCCGGCAAAGAGAAGTTCGTGATCCTCGGTGACTTCAACGACTATCTCGAGAAAGACGACCAGGGTGAGAGCGGGATCGCCGAGCTGGTCGAGTGGGAGCAGGTCGAGAACGTGGTCACCCGGCGGCCCGCCGACGATCGCTGGACCCACTGCTACGCCGGCGGCAACGACTACAAGCAGCTCGATTACATGCTGCTCTCGAAGTCACTGGCCGAAGCTAATCCGGGCCAGCCGGAGATCATGCGCAAGGGGATGCCGACGAGGGCGACCCGCTACGACGGCCCCCGCTTCGATGGCATCGGCAAAGACAAGCCAAAGGCCTCGGATCACTGCCCGGTGGTGATGGAGATCGAGGTCTGAGCTAGGAGACGTCGTCGAGCTGCTTTGTCGCCTTCAGCAGCGAGGCGACGGCAGCGTCAGTGGCGACGTCGGCGACATAGGAGCGGGTCGGCGCGTCGACGTCGTTCCAGAGGTCGCTGCCCTCGATCACCCCGGCCTGCTCCAGGACCAGCACGTGGTAGTGGAGGGCGCCAAGGTTTTCGACCGGGACCAGCTCGCGCAGCTCACCGGTGGTCTGGGCGGAGCTGCCGTGCAGGGCGCGGAGGATCTGGCGGCGGAGGGGATGGCTGAGCGCCTGGCGCACCTGCGGCTCCAGCATGTCGGCCGGTGTCGGCTCTTCTCTTGACGGGCGCTCTGACAAGTTCGACCATCCTTATGTTCCTTGTTCCAAACTGCTAGACCAAAGTCGCTGAGTGGAAATTGGCGGCCGCCCCCGCAGGGCTTGCTGGGGCCCCGAGGACGACCGCCTGACGGGAGGGATCAGCCTCCCTTCTTGATGGTCGTAGCCGGATACGGCTGCTCGACGTCCGCGATCTTCATTGCGTCACCCCCTTATGGCCGATTGCTCTTCGGCTCAGGAGTGGCTCGCGAGCGCGGCAGGTGCACTCGTCCTCGACTGGAATCGGCAAGTCGCTCTCCGGCGCGAGCGGTTCCTGAGCCCTCGCGCCTACCGTTTACTGGAGATTTCTCCAGCATTCAACGAAAACAGGTTGCAAAAAACGCAAAATGCAGCAATTCTTTAGACAGAATTGCTTGCAGAAGACCTCAACTCTTAAAAACTTTGGAATATTCCTCATAGATAAACTGCAAAGTGCTTCCAGGGAGGAATCGTGGCAACGCAGGCTCGCCCGAACCTGATCAACGAAAGAGTTCTGAAGGCGCAGTCGCACCCGATCAGGGCGCATATCCTCAACATCCTCAGCGAGGGCCCGAGCAGCCCGGCGAAGATGCAGCGCCGGATGGAGAACGTCAGCCTCAACCTGGTCTGCCACCACATCAAGGTTCTGCGCGATGTGGGGCTGATCGAGCTTGTCGACGTCCACCAGCACGGGGGCCGCCGCGAACACATCTACCGCGCGACGCAACGGCAGTACTTCACCCTGGATGAATGGCTGGCGATCGACGCCAAGCTGCGCAACCCGATCATCACCACGATTCTTGGCCAGATTTCCGAGGACACGGCGCGGGCAATCCTCGAAGGCAGGTTCGCCGAGCTTCCCGACAGCCACCTCAGCCGGTCGCCGATCGAACTCGACCGCGAGGGATGGCAAGAAGTCGTGACCATCCTCGAAACGGCTTTGGAGGGAGTCTTGGAGGCGCACGCCCGCAGCGTCGAACGCTCTCGCGAGAGCGGCGAGGAGTTGATGCCGACCAGGGTGATGATCATGCAGTTTCCGATCGGCCGGGAGGACGCCGGCGACTAGGCTGCGGCGTCACCGAGCCGCGCTGAAGCTCTCCTAGCCGGTCGCCCATTACCTTGGTCGGTGATGGCGATCGCGACTGCAACCTCGCTCGACGTCTACGTCGGCGGCAAGCTTCTCTTCGAGGAGGTCGGCTTCAAGCTGGAGCCGCGCGAACGGATGACCCTCTCCGGGCGCAACGGCGCCGGCAAGTCGACGCTGCTGCGGGTGCTGGCCGGCGAGCTGAAGCCCGACGCCGGCACCCTGACGGTGCAGCGGGGGGCGCGGGTCGCCCTCCACGACCAGCGGCCACCGCGGGAATCGGAGGCGACGCTGGGCGAGTACGTCTTCTCCGGCCGCAGCGACATGCTGGAGACCGAGGCCGAGCTGGAGCGGCTGGAGGGGCAGATGGGCGGCGAGGCAGCGGAGGAGACGATGCGCGCCTACTCCGCGGCCCAGCAGCGGCTGGAAGCCGGCGGCGGCTACCGCTGGCGCGACGACGTCCTCGCCGTCCTCCGCGGCCTCGGCTTCGACTCCGAGCAGGCCAATCGCCGCCTTTCGACCTTCTCCGGCGGCGAGCTGACCCGCGCCTCCCTCGCCCGCTCCCTCGCCGCCCGCCCCGACCTGCTGCTGCTCGACGAGCCGACGAACCATCTCGACATCCCCTCGCTGGAGTGGCTCGAGCGCTACCTGGTCGACCTCGACTCCGCCGTCGTCCTCGTCGCCCACGACCGCTGGTTCCTCGAGGCGGTCGGGACCTCGGTGCTGGAGCTGGAGGCCGGCCGCGCCCGCTTCTTCGCCGGCCCCTGGCACGCCTGGCGCGAAGAGCAGGCGAAACGGGCGATGGCGCTGGGCAAAGCTATCGAGCGCCAGCAGGCGGAGATCGCGCGGATGGAGCGCTTCGTCGAGCGCTTCCGCTACAAGGCGTCGAAGGCCCGCCAGGCGCAGTCGCGGGTGAAGATGATCGAGAAATCCAAGCGCGAGGGGCCGGTCTCCGAAAAGCGCGACACCCGCAACCTGCGCTTCCACTTCAAATCCCCGGAACGGCCGGGGCGGGTGGTGCTGAAACTGGTCAACGGGCGCCTCGAGGTGCCGGGCCGGGTCCTGCTCGACAAGGCGAGCCTGGAAATCGAACGGGGCGAACACGTCGTCCTCGTCGGCCCCAACGGCGCCGGCAAGACGACCCTGATCGAGACCCTGGCCGGCCAGCGCGAGCCGGCATCCGGCAGCGTCCGCAACGGCCACAACGTCAAACTCGGCTACCTCTCCCAGCACGCCGAGACGGCCGCCGGCAGCGGCTCGGTCCTCGACGCGGCGAAGCGGGAGACGGGGCTGACCGAGAACAAGGCCCGCGCCCTGCTCGGCGGCTTCCTCTTCTCCGGCGCCGACGTCGAGAAGCAGCTCTCCGACATCTCCGGCGGCGAGCAGCGCCGGCTCTCGCTGGCGATCCTCGTCGCCTCCGGCGCCAACGTCCTCGTCCTCGACGAGCCGACGAACCACCTCGACATCGAGAGCCGCGAGGCGCTCGAGGACGCGCTGATCGAGTTCGAGGGGACGGTGCTGCTCGTCTCCCATGACCGGGCGCTGCTGGAGGCCGTCGGCAGCCGCACCCTCGTCTGCGAGGACGGCAGGCTGCAGAGCCACCAGAGCGGCTGGGCCGAGTACCAGCTGCGGCGCGACGAGGAGGCGATGGCGGCGAGCGCAGCGGCGAAGCCGCGCGGGGGAGGAGGCAAGAAGTACAGCGCCACCAAGCCGGCGCAGAAAGCGGCGCGCAAGGCGGCGAAGCTGGAGCAGCGGATCGAGCGCGCCGAGGCGAAGCTGCGGGTTCTCGAGGACGAGCTCGCCGACCCCGCCGCCTGGTCGAGCCCGGGCCGGATCGAGCGGGCGACCAAGCGCCACGAAGAAGCCAAGGCCGAGGTCGAAGGCCTCTACGCGGAGTGGGAGGCCGCTCAGGCCGCAGCCGAGGGCGTCGCGTAGTCGCTGTCCGGACGCGAGAGCGGCCGTTCGAGCACCACCTGGGCCCCGTGCTCGGGCGCCAGGGTGATGTTGCGGACCTTGACCCTTTCGGGAGCGAGGTCGGCCGCCCGCAGCGCCGCCCGGGTAACGAATTCGCGGAGGACGATCCGCATCTCGAACTCGGCGAAGGCGGCGCCGACGCAGCGCCTGATGCCGCCGCCGAACGGGATCCAGGCGTAGGTGTCGGCTTTCTCCTCGAGAAAGCGCTCGGGCCGGAACTGCTCCGGGTCGGGGTAGAGGTCTTCGCGCAGGTGGACGGCGGCGATCGCCGGGACGACGAAGCTGCCGGCGGGGAGGCGGTGGCCGCCGATCGTCGCCGGCGCCGTCAGCCGGCGGGCGACGTCGATGATCACCGGCCGCGCCCGCAGCGTCTCTTTCACCGTCGCCTCGAGGTAGTCGCCGCGGCCTCGCGCCAGGGACTCCCGCAGCCGTCCCAGCGCCTGCGGGTTGCGCAGCAGCCGCTCCATCGCCCAGGCGAGGCCGGTCGCGGTGGTCTCGTGGCCCGCGCCGACCACGGTGACCAGCTCGTCGCGAAGTTCGGCGTCGGACATCGGCGAGCCGTCCTCGTGCCGGGCCCGCAGCAGCAGCGAGAGCACGTCGTCGCGCTCTTCGCTCTCGGCCTCGGCCCGGCGCAGGGCGACCTCCTCGTAGATGAAGGCGTCCAGGGCCGTGCGGGCCGCGACGAAGCGGCGCCAGGGGCTGCCCGGGCCGAGGTCACGGCGTAGGAAGGGGAAGCGGACGATCGTCGTCACCCGCTCGGAGAAGGCGTCGATCAGCCTTCCCGCCCGCTCGATTCGATCCTCGTCCCGGATCCCGAAGACGGCCCGCAGGATCACGGCCAGGGTGATCCGCTGGGTG
Source organism: Solirubrobacterales bacterium (assembly GCA_045805765.1). Lineage (GTDB taxonomy): Bacteria > Actinomycetota > Thermoleophilia > Solirubrobacterales > 70-9 > VAYN01. The sequence goes on along the minus strand of JBJMKN010000088.1, from coordinate 29,209 downwards.
TGGGCGCGCAGGGCGAAGGGCTGGCCGACCGGCCAGGCCTCCATGTCCTGCCGCGTCGCCGCTTCGATCAACTCGCCGTAGCGCCGGACCCGTTCGCCGTGGAAGGGCGGCAGCAGCAGCTTGCGCTGGCGCAGGTGCGGCTCGTCGTCGAGGGTGAGGACGCTGTTGGGGCCGAGCGCCGGCTCGAGCATCGTCGCGTTCGCCTCGCCGGCGTGGAAGACGGCGGGCGAGCCGGTGAAGACGTCCTTGACGAGCCCTGGGCCGGCGACGTAGACGATGCGGCCGAAAAACGGGAAGCGGACGCTGAAGACGTCGCCGTAGCGCTCGCGGTAGCCGACGAGGAAGCCGAGGGGGTCCCGCACGTAGCGGGCTGCTTGGACGAACGCCGGCGCGCGTGAACCCGGGGGCGAAGTTCTCATTGTCATGCGCCCGATCATGTTCGTGTCGATGACAGTAGCCGCCCGGCGCCTTACGATGATCTTATGAGCCCCAAGGCAAAAGTTGAGATTGCCGAGGAGCATCTCGCCAAGGCCCAGGAGGAGTTGTACGGCGATCATCGTGATGCCGTGCAGTGGGCGTTTGCCAGCTTGGAGGCAGCGATCGATGCGCTTGCGGCCGAGGCTGGAATAGCGATCGATCAGCAGCACTGGAAGCGCACGGATGCCGCAAGGAAACTGCACCAAGAAGGTGTGCTCCCATCTGACCTTTCTGAACTTCACAGAGAACTCAACCTCCTCCGAAAAGCCATCTTCTACGACGGCGAAGAACTCGGAGAAGATGGCTTTTCAATCGAGGATGCGGTCGCTGACGTCGGGGTCGTCGTTTCCATTGCTTCGAAGAGGGCGTCATGACGACCCTGACCAAGTCTTGGCACCAGCCCGCTCCGACGAGACAGGGACTCGGCGAACTACGTCCTCCGAATGCTGAGGCTTGGGAGAGCCGTCTCTTTCAAGATCGTAAGCGGGCGGTAGCTAACCAGTCTCACGACCTCCTACAGATCACTCGTTCGATCGAAGCTCGAAGTCATGAAGTAGGAGCCGATGCCCTGGTCCTAACCGGTTCCACCGCGAGAAATCGGCGGACCCGGGTCAGTGATCTGGATTACCACGTGATCGGGGGAGATCCTGACCCCGGAGGGCTGCCGTCTGAAATCGATCTATACAGCGACGAGCCGGATGTATTTCTCGCAAAACTGTTCAGGGGCGACGACTTCTCGCATTGGACGATCAGATATGGATGCATTCTCTTCGATGATGGCGTTCTCCGGAAAGCGGCGAACGAGGCTATCTCGCATGATCTATGGCCTGATGTAGAGCGCAAGCTTCGCCAGGCAAAGCGTGCGATCAGCTTCTCTCGGAAACTTGCTTTGACGGCCGATTATCTGGCTCTCCTGGAGAATTCCCGGGGTGCTTTGTCGCTGACCGCCCGTTGGTGGCTTCTTTCCCAAGACGTATTTCCCCTGGCTCGGGATGAGCTCGCCCAGCAGCTCGTAGAAACTGACCAATGCAGTCTGGCGACGGCGCTCGAACGAGTGATCCACGGCCGCCCCGAGGCAGCATTTATCGATTCATCGCTTGCCACAGCGGCCGAGCTCACCGCCCGCTAGCTCGATATCAGAAGACGATCGTGCGGTCGCCGTCGAGGAGGACGCGGTCGTCGAGGTGGGCCATCACGGCGCGGGCGAGGACGAGGCGCTCGATGTCGCGGCCGATCCGGATCATGTCGGCGACCTCGTCGCGGTGGTCGACCGGCTCGACGTCCTGGGCGATGATCGGGCCGGCGTCGAGCTCGGCGGTGACGTAGTGGGCGGTCGCGCCGATCAGCTTGACCCCGCGCTCGTAGGCGCGGTGGTAGGGGTCGGCGCCGACGAAGGCGGGGAGGAAGCTGTGGTGGATGTTGATCGCCGGCGCCCGCAGCGCGTGCAGGAAGTCCTCGCTGAGGATCTGCATGTAGCGGGCGAGGACGAGAAGGTCGACGTCGTCCAGGAGGGAGAGGATCTGCCCCTCGGCCTCCTCCTTGCTCTCCGGCGTGACCGAGATGTGGTGGAAGGGAAGGCCGACGGCTTCGACCTGGGCGGCGTGGTCGGGATGGTTGGAGATGACGGCGACGAGCTCGCCGCCGAGGTCGTCGTTGCGCCAGCGCCAAAGCAGGTCGGAGAGGCAGTGGTCCTCGCGCGAGACCATCGCCACCACTCGCTTCACGCGGCTCGACTGGTGGAACGCGTAGTCCATCTCGAAAGGCCCGCCGATCTCCTCCGCGAAGCGCTGCTCGAGGGCGGCCCGCTCGGCGGTGGGCACCTGGTCGAAGACCATTCGCATGAAGAAGCGGCCCTCGGCGGTCGAGTGCTGGTCGACGTCGACGATGTTCAGCCCGGACCCGGCGAGGAAGCCGCTGACACGGGCGATCAGCCCCGGCTGGTCGGGGCAGGCGAGCAGCAGGCGCGTGGTCGGTGCGTCTCCCATCCGTCGATCATCGCGGATAGGCTGCCGCCGATGCGGCTAGGAGCAATCCCCGACGGGCTGGTGGAGCGGATCGGGCTGCTGCTCGGCAAAGTGCCGACGCCGATCGGCGAGGCGTTGCTCTCGATGCCGGTGGCGCGCTCGCTTCAGGTGGCGCAGCGAACCGGAATTCTCGGCGCCCTCGCCGAGGGCCCCCGGGATCCCACCGAGCTGGCCGAACACCTCGGGCTGCAGCCGACCGGGACGGTTCGCATCCTCGATGTGATCGCGACGCTGGGCCACGTCAAGCAGGGGCCCGATGGGCGTTATGAGATGACCGCGAGCGGCCGCCGCTGGCTCGACCCGCGCTCGGAGACCTACGTCGGCGACTTCGTCGCCGACACCTACAACTATTGGGACTGGTACGCCGGCCTGGAAGACCTGGTTCGCGACGGCAGGCACGTCGAGCTGCACGGGAAGGCACCCGACGACCCTTACTGGCAGTCCTACATCCGCGGTCAGTTCCAGATCGCGCGGCTCTCCAGCGCCGAGGTGGCGAAGTCGATCCCGCTGCCACGCGGCGCCCATTCGCTGCTTGACGTCGCCGGGGCGCACGGCGAGTACTCGATGGCGCTGTGCCGCCGCCACGAGGGCCTGCGGGCGACGATCGTCGACCTGCCGGGCAGCGCCAGGGTGGGTGAGGCGATCGTCGCCGAGGCGGGGATGCAGGATCGCGTCCGCCACATCGTCGGCGACATGTTCGAGGTCGACTACGACGGCCATTACGACGGCGCCCTCTGCTTCAACATCATCCACCACCTCTCGCCCGAGCAGATCCGGGCGCTCTTCGCGCGCATCCGAGCCGTGCTGCGACCGGGGTCGCCGCTCTGCGTTCTCGATCTCTACGACCGGCCGGACGGGCAGCAGGCGGGCGTCGCCTCAGTCCTCGGCCTCTTCTTCCACCTCACCTCCGGCGCCGACACCTACACGACCGGCGAGGTCTCCCGCTGGATGGGGGAGAGCGGCTACGGCAGCGTCGAGATCAAGTCCTTCCGGACTCTGCCGGACCTGCGGCTGCTGGTCGCAAAAGCGGCCTAGCCGCGCAATCTCGCTCCCATCGTCACCTCGGCGGGGCGACAGTTCGTGCCTGCGCTCGTGACGAATCGAACTAGCGCAGGAGCTTCTGTGACGGCGGCCACACACGAAAGCGGCGTGAACCCTCACGGTTTCGCGCTTGCTCACAAAACGCAAACATTTCACCCCGATCTTGCTCATCCTCCTCGCCTTCCCGGCCGCGGCGCTCGCGGCGGGTGGAGAGGAGACGACCTCCGGCGGCCCCGCGATCGGCCAGGCCGAAATCGCGCCGCTGCAGCGGCCGGTCGAACGGTTCCACCACACGGTCAAGGCGTTCGCCTCCGAAATCCGCGCCGAAGAAGAGGCGGCCGTCCGCAAGCGCGAGCGCGAACGCGAAGAAGCCTTCGAGGAGCTGCCCGGCGGCGTCTCGATCTCGACGCTGGAAGCGATCGCCTCCTGCGAGTCCGGCGGCGACCCGACGGCGGTCTCCTCCGACGGCAGCTACCGCGGCAAATACCAGTTCGACTACGGCACCTGGGAATCGATGGGCGGCAGCGGCGACCCCGCCGCGGCTCCCGAGGCCGAGCAGGACTACCGCGCCGCGATGCTCTACGCCGCCTCCGGCTCCAGCCCCTGGCCCGTCTGCGGCTGACGCCGACCGCCGCATCTACGATGCGCGCATGCCAGAGGAACCGGTAGCGAACGAGGAGCAGGTTCCAGCGCCTGACGCCGGCGGCCCGACCCGTAAGCCGCCGGCGGAGGCGATTGCCGAGGCGCGTGTGCGGGCGCCTACCCGCGGCAACCGCAGGCTCGAGGCCTTCCTCGACGCCGTCAACGGTGACGAGCAGGTGCGGGCCTGGTGGTACATGACCCAGGTCAACGCCGAGCGGCTGGGGATGTCGGACCACTCCTGGGTCCACATGCAGATCGTCCTCAACATCGCCCTGCGTCTCCTGCGGCTGCTGGTCCGAGCCGGGGTCGAGCCGGCAATGGTCGCCGACCATGGCATGCGCGATCGCGACGCCGAGGTGGTGGTGGCGGGCGGCGCCCTCCTGCACGACACCGGCATGTCGATCCACCGCGCCGACCATGAGGCCTACTCGCTCTTCCTCGCCAATGGAGCCCTGCAACGCCTCCTTGCCGACGTCTACAAGGAGCCTGAACGGACCGTCGTCGCCTCCGAGATCCTCCACACGATCATCGGCCACCGCCGCCGGGGGGAGCCCTACACGCTGGAGGGCGGCGTCGTCCGAGTCGCCGACGCCCTCGACATGGCCCAGGGCCGGACCCGGCTCCCGCTCGACCTCGGCCACGAGGGCATCCACTCGATCTCCGCCGCCGCCGTCGACGAGGTTCGGATCAGCGCCGGCGAGGAGCGCCCGGTCCGGATCGAGATCCAACTCAACAACTCCGCCGGGATCTTCCAGGTCGACGACCTGCTGGCGACGAAGATCCGCGGCACCCCGCTCGACGGCCGCGTCGAAGTAATCGCCAAAGTCGAGGGCGAGACCGAGAAACGCCTGCTCTCGGGCTTCCGGCTCTCCTAGGCTGGGCCGGCCGCGGCGTCCAGCTCGGCGGCCAGCGCCCGCACCCGCCGCTCGATCTCGTCGCGCGTCGCACGCACCGCCTCCAGCGACTGCCCCTTCGGGTCTTCGAGGTCCCAATCGAGGTAGCGCTTGCCGGGGATGTAGGGGCACTCGTCGCCGCAGCCCATCGTCACCACGACGTCGGCCCACTCGGCATCCTCGCGGGACAGCCTGCGCGGGCGGCGGCCGCTGAGGTCGATCCCCAGCTCGTCCATCGCTTCGACCACCTCGGGGTGGACCTGCTCCGCCGGCGTCGTCCCTGCCGAGCGCGCTTCGTGCCGCCCCTCGGCAGCGCGGCGGAAGAGCGCCTCGCTCATCTGCGAGCGGCCGGCGTTGTGGAGGCAGACGAAGAGGGCGCGGGCCATCAGGACGGCTCCGTCGCCACGGGATGCTCACCGCGGACCAGCTGGTAGGCGAGCGCGCCCAGCGCGGCCCCGAGCGGCGGCGCCAGCAGGTAGATCCAAAGGCCTCCGAGCTCGCCGGAGACGAGCGCGGGCCCCAGCGAGCGGGCCGGGTTCATCGACGCCCCGGTCACCGGCCCTCCGAAGAGGGCATCGAGGCCGACGGTGCCGCCGATCGCGATCGCCGCCGCGGCTCCGACCGCGCGGGTGTCGGTGGCGACGGCCATGATCACGAACATCAGGAAGGCGGTGAGGACCACCTCGTAGACGAAGGCGCTGCCGGCGCCGATGGTGGGGACGGTCGCGCCGAGCGACGCGGGGTCCCCGGCCCAGACCGCTGCCAGCAGGGCGGCGGCGGCGAGGGCGCCGGCGACCTGCGCGACGAGGTAGGCGGCGGCCTCCCTGTGCGGGAAGTGCCGGGTGAGGGCGAAGGCCAGCGTCACCGCCGGGTTCAGGTGGGCGCCGGAGAGATGGCCCGTCGCGTAGACCATCGCCATCACGATCAGCCCGAAGACGAGGGCGATCCCGACCACCCCGAGGGAGCCGGGGTGTTCGGCCTCGGTGACGATCGCGCCGCAGCCGGCAAAGACCAGGGCGAAGACGCCGAGCCCCTCGGCGGCGGCGCGGCGGCGGAGATCAGGGCGCGAAGGCTTCACCGCCCGAATCCGTAGCACCTTTCGAAGGAGCTGATGTGAACAGGGCGTTCGGGTCAGCGCGCGCAGCGGTCGCAGAGGCCGCGGAGGACGACGTCGTGCTCGGCGACCTCGAAGGGGACTTCTTTGGCGACCTGGCCGATCGCCTGCTCGAGGCCGCGGTCCTCGAAGGGCTCCATCCGCCCGCAGCGGCGGCAGATCGCGTGGTGGTGATGGTGGCCGCTGGGGTCGATGCGCTCGTAGCTCGCCGTGCCCCTCGCGGCCTCGAAGCGCTGGACCAGGCTCAGCTCCTCGAGCACCTCGAGCGCCCGGTAGACGCTCGCCCGGCCGACGCGGACGTCGCGCTGGCGCAGCTCCTCCTCGAGCTCCAGCGCGGTCACCGCGCAGCTGTGTGCGGCGAGGGCCTCGACGACGGCGGTGCGGGCGCCGCCGCGCTTGTAGCCGGCCTCCGAGAGCCGTCCCAGCGCGTGCTCGGACCAGTGGCTGTCGACGGTCGCCGCCATCATCTGATCGTAGCCTCCGCCGCCGCCCGGTTTTCCCGGCGCGGGAGGCTGCGCAGGTAGGCGGCCGGGAGCGAGAGCAGGTAGGCGGCGACGATCGCCAGCGCCACCGAGGCGCCGCCGGCGGTCCCCGCGTAATAGGAGAGGTAGAGGCCGGCGAGGCCGGCGAGGATGGCGGTGGCGACGGCGATCGCGATCATCGGCCCGATCCGGTCGCTGAGCTGGCGGGCGACCGCCGCCGGGCCGACGAAGACAGCGACGACGAGGAGGTTGCCGAGCCCCTGCACGGCGACGACGATCGCGAGGCCGAGCAGGACCAGCAGCGCCGCTTCGGTCGTCGCCGGGGCGGCGCCGAGGGAGCGGGCGGCGCCGCGGTCGAAGCCGGCTGCGAGGAGGCGCCCGTGGAGCGCCAGTAGCGTCGCCCCGACGAGGACGGCGAGCGCCGCCGCCGCCACGAGGTCTCCGTCGGAGGGGCCGAGGATGTCGCCGAAGAGGACCTCCTGGATCCCGGGCGGGGAGTCGGGGGAGAGGGCGAGGAGGACGCCGAGCCCGAAGAGGGTGGTGACGACCACTCCGACCGCGACCTCGCGGCTCACACCGGGCACCCGCGCCGCCAGCACGATCGCCAGCGCCGCGACGAGGACCGCCGGCGCGCCGCCGAGGAGCAGCGGCGCCCCGGCGATTGCGGCCAGGACCAACCCGGGGAAGATCGAGTGGGCCAGCGACTCGGCCGCGTAGGAGAGCCGGTAGAGGACGACCCAGCAGCCGAGGGCGCCGCCGGCGATGCCGATCAGGGTCATCTCGGCGATCGCCCGCCGCATGAACTCGTCTTGCAGTGGCTCCAGCATCGCTAGTGGTGGTGATGGTGGGGCGGGAGGATGGCGCGGTGCTCGGAGCCGGGCAGCTCGACGATCGTGCCCCCGTAGGTCGCTTCGAGGACGTCGAGGGTGAGCGCCTGCTCGGGCGGCCCGGCCGCGATCTGGCGGCGGTTGAGGCAGAGGACGCTGTCGGAGCGGCGCGCCTGCTCGAGGTCATGGGTGGCGATCATCAGCGCCCGCCCCTCGCTCGCCAGCTCGCCGATCAGGGCTTCGAGCGCATCGGAGCTGGGCCGGTCGAGGCCGGAGAAGGGCTCATCGAGGAGGAGGATGCGGGCTTCCTGGACGAGGCTGCGGGCGATCAGGACGCGCTGGCGCTGACCGCCGGAGAGCTCGCCGAAGGTCTCGCCGGCGCGGTCACCGAGGCCGACCCGGCGCAGCGCCGCCAGCGCCGAGGCGCGCTCGCGCCGCCCCGGCCGCCGCCACCAGGGCAGCCGCGAGAGCGCCCCCATCGCGGCGACGTCGAGGGCGGAGACGGGGTAGTCGAGCTGCGAGCGCTCGGTCTGCGGGACGGTGGCGCAGCGGGCGCGAACGTCGAGACCACCTGCCAGCGGCGGCAGCTCGCCGAGCAGCGCCCGCAGCAAGGTGGTCTTGCCGCCGCCGTTGGGGCCGAGCAGGGCCATCCGCTCGCCGGCGCGCAGCGCGAAGGAGACGCCGGTGATCGCCGGGCGGCCGTCGTAGCCGGCGGCGAGGTCGCTTGCCTCGATCAGCTGCTCGGGCTGCATCCTCGATCTCCGCCGGTGAAGCCGCGCACCATCGCGTCGGCGTTGGCCTTCTCCATCCCGAGGTAGGTGTCGCCGTCCGAGCCCTCGGGCCCGAGGGTGTCGCCGTAGAGCGTGTACTCGGCCGAGGCGCCGGTCTGGCGGGCGATCGCGTCGGCGACCTTCGAGCTCAGCGAGCTCTCGGGAAAGATCGCCTGCACGTCCTCGGCCTCGATCGTCTGCGCCAACTCGCTCAGGTCCTGGGCGGACGCCTGCGCCTGCGTCGTCTGCGAGGGGATGACGGCGCCGATCATCTCGATCCCGTAGCGGGCGGTGAAGTAGTTGAAGGCGTCGTGGTCGGTGACGAGCTTACGCCGGGCCGGCGGTACCGAGTCGATGCAGCGGGCGATGCCACGGTCGAGCGCCCGCAGCTGCGCCAGGTAGGCGCGGGCGTTTCGCTCGAAGGCGGCGCGGCGCCCGGGGTCGGCGGCGGCGAGGGCGCGCTCGATCTCCCGCACCGCAGCCTCGGCGTTGCGCGGGTCGTGCCACCAGTGCGGGTCGTACTCCGAGGCCTCCTCGCCCGAGGACTCGCCCGGAAGGCGAATAGGGGCCTCGGCGCCGAGGTCGACCACTTCGGCGTCGCTGCCGCTGTCGGAGACGATCTCCCCGATCCAGGCGTCGAGGTCGTCGCCGCTGGCGAAGATCACCTCCGCGCTCGCCGCCCCCTCGACGTCCGACGGCCGGGGCTCGTAGTCGTGGGGGTCGCTGTTCGGCTCGAGGATCTGGTCGACCGCGACCGCCTCGCCGCCGACCTCGCGGACGAAGTCGCCGAGCTGGGTCGTCGTCGCGACGACGTCGACCTTGTCGGTGCCGCCGCTGGCGGAGCCGCAGCCGGCGGCGAGGAGGGGGAGGGCGACCACCGCCGCAGCGAGGGCTGCGGCGCGCGGCCTCTGGACGAGCGCACGTGCGGCGGCGGCGAGGACGAAGGCGGCCCCGGCGACGCAGGCGATCGTCGCCCCCGGCGGGGCGTCGGTTTCGACCGAGAGCCAGAGGCCGACGGTCCCCTCGAGCGCGACGAGGGCGACGCTGAGCAGCTGCCAGCTCGCCAGCCGCCGCGTCAGCATCCGCGCCGTCACCGCCGGGACGAGGAAGAGCGCGGCGACGAGCAGTGCCCCGACGACGGTGAGGGCCGCCGTCACCGCCAGGGCGACGAGCCCGAGCAGGATTGCGTCGAAGACCCGCGCGCTCGGCCCGCCCGCGTCGGGCAGCGTCGGGTCGAAGCCGGCGCGCAGCCAGTGCTGCCCGATCAGGAGCGAGGCGACGAGCGTCGCCGCCGCGGCGCCGGCGGCGAGCCAGATGTCGCCGCTGTCGACGAGGAGGAGGCTGCCGAAGAGGAGCGTCTCGACGTTGGAGCCGGAGCCGAAGACGTCGCTGGCGAGGATGACGCCGCCGGCGAGGCAGCCGACCAGGACCAGCGCCACCACGGCGTCGTCGTCGTTGCGGCGGCCGCGCAGGGCGGCGGCGCCGGCGGTGAAGGCGATCGCGGCGCCGAAGGCGCCGAGCGGGGCGGCGAAGCCGAGGCCGTCGGCGAGCACCAACCCGGGGAAGGCGGCGGTCCCAACCGCGTGGGAGAAGAAGGCGAGGCCGCGCATCACGATCCAGGTTCCGAGCAGTCCTGCCGGGATCGCCAGGATCAGGATCTCGACCAGCCCGCGCTGGACGAAGGGCAGCTGAAAGGGCTCCAACACCGAGCCGAGGGTACTAAATGAAAACGAGTCTCGTTTTTAGTTGAAGCGCGCCAGGTCTGCCTTGCGCGCATCCTTGCGCTTCTCCAGGCGGTTCTGGATCAGCGAGAGGACGATCACGAGCGCGGCGAAGAAGGCGATCACGCCGAAGCAGAAGAAGGTCACCGTCTTGTCGGTGGTCGGCCCGGCAAGGCCGACGCCCTCGTCCGCCAGCGCCAGCGGGGCGGCGACGAGCATCAGGGCCCAGATCGAGAGCAGGGCTGCGGCGGTGCGCTTCACGGGGCGGGAATTTAGCGCAAGTTGAGGCGGCTCCGCATAGGATGCGCCGCCATGTCTGAGCTCGAGGCCTTGCTGCTGGGGGTGGTCCAGGGACTTACCGAGTTCCTGCCGATCTCCTCCTCCGGCCACCTGATCATCGTCCCCTGGCTTCAGGACTACACGTTCCTGCAGGAAAACCCCGAGTTCAACAAGACCTTCGACGTCGCTCTCCACGCCGGCACCCTGATCGCCGCGATCGCCTATTTCCGGGTCGAGGTCGTGGTCCTGATCCGGGGCTTCCTCCACGCGGCCCGGCAGCGGGCGATCCGCACCCAGGAGCAGCGGCTCTCGATCGCGATCGCGATCGGCACCGTGCCGGCCGTCATCGCCGGCGGCCTCGGGTCGAGCTTCATCGACGAGCACCTGGGGGAGCCGTGGATGATCGCGATCCAGCTGATCCTCTTCGGCTTCCTGCTCGGCTGGGCCGACAAGATGCCGCAGCGGCGCAACCTCGAGGACGCGAGCCTGCGCGACGGCCTCTACGTCGGCCTCGCCCAGGTGCTGGCGCTGGCGCCGGGCACCTCGCGCTCGGGGATCACGATCACGGCCGCCCGCTGGCTCGGCCTCGACCGCGACGCCGCCGCCCGCTTCTCCTTCCTGCTGCTGATCCCCGCCGTCGCCGGCGCCACCGCCTACAAGGCCTACGAGTCGATCCAGGAAGGCCTCCCGGGCGGCGTCGCCGGCCCGATGATCGTCGGCACGATCGCCGCCGCCGTATCCGGCTACTGGGCGATCTCCTTCCTCCTGCGCCTGCTGCGGACGACCAGCTACCGCCCCTTCGTCCTCTACCGCTACGCAGCCGGGGCGGCGATCCTCCTCATCATCGCCACCGGTCTGCGGCCGGCGACGTTCTAGTCGCTCCCCGCAAATTCGAGGCGCTTTGCGCGCAGCTGTGAAAATCCTGTGAACGCAGGGGTTAACGCCCCGTCGGCTGCATACACTGTGTCCATCCGAATCGCCGTCCTCGATACCGACAGCGGCTTCGTCACCGTTCTCGCCCGCCGCGCTGAGGCGGCCGGCTGGCACCTCAGCCAGAAGACCGGCCCCGTGCCGCCGCGAGACCTGGTGGCGATGAAGCTGAATGCACTCCTCGTCGACCCGGCCGTGCTGGGCGACGAAGCCTGGGCCTACCTCGAGCGGATCGCCTCGATGCTGCCCGACCTCGGCCTCGTCGTCTGCACCAGTCGCTCGACCGTCGCCCAGCGGGTCAAAGGGCTGCGGCTCGGGGTCGACGACTGGATGACCAAGCCTTGCCACCCCGAGGAGGCGATCGCCCGGCTGGAAGCGGTTTCGCGACGCCGTCGCCGCGGCCGCCAGGAGCACGAGGCCGCGCCGCTCGCCGTCGGCGAGATGGAGATCCGCCCCGACCGATTCCAGGCCTTCGTCGGCGACGAGGCCCTCGACCTCACCCGCCGCGAGTTCGAGCTGCTCTACCTGCTCGCCGAGGAGCGGGGCCAGGTGCTCGAGCGCGAGCAGATCTACCAGCGCGTCTGGGGCTATGCGATGGCTCACGGCGATCGCTCGGTCGACGTCTTCGTCCGCAAGCTGCGCAAGAAGCTCGAGGTGCTCTCGCCGAGCTGGACATACATCCACACCCACTTCGGGATCGGCTACCGGTTCGATCCCGAACCGGCTGGCATCGTCGCCGAGGAGCTGCGCCCGGCGGCGGAGCCGGCGGCCGGGCCCACGCCGCACGCCTCTCCGGATTCACAAGGCGTTCACAACACCTTCACGGCTGGATAACCGCCGCCTCCTGACTCGCCGCCATGCTCGCACGCATGGGACGGCTCGAGATCAAGCCCGAGCAGCACGCGGCACTCGTCGACGGCCGCCCCCTCTGCCTCACCGTCCGCGAGCTGCAGCTGCTGGTGACGCTGGCCGAGCACCCGCAGCGGATCATGACCCGGGAGGAGCTCTTCTCCCATGTCTGGGGCGGCAAGCCCCGCAGCGACGACCGCTCTGTCGACGTCTACGTCAGCAGGCTGCGGGCGAAGCTCGGTCAAGCCCTGCCCGACTCCCGGCTGATCCACACCCATAACGGGATCGGCTACCGCTTCGCTCCCGAGGGCTGAGCGACCGGCGCCCGGGCCCGCAGGGGCGCGGGCTTCGCTTTCACATCTTTGTCACCTCTCCCTCACGGGATCGAAACAAGTGTGCGTCCTCACCCATCGAGACTGCGGCTGCATCTGAACCGAAAAGTCGGAACGAACGAAAGCAAGGAGCCCGTTAGGTGACCAAGAGAACGAGAAGGGGATCCCGGGGCCTGCGGGCCGCCGTCGCGAGCATCGCGCTGGCAGCCGGGATCATGGCGATGGCTTGGCCGGCAGCGGCCGGCGCCGCCGAAGCACCGCTCTGCGGTGGCAAGCTCGAGATCAACGACGAGATCCCGGGGATAGAGCCCCCCGGCGGCCTCACCTACAAATTCGACTGCAACGCGGCCGTGCTCGGCTACTCGCTGATCTCCAACCGTCAGGTCGACTACTTCAGCACCGAGGTGGTGGTGGACGACTTCACCACCGGAGAAGCGACCTCAGAACAGTTCGGCTGCGAAGGCCCGTTCCCGAGCTCCGGCTTTGGTTGCCGGGGGCTGGCGAACTTCGGCAACTTCATTCGCGGCGAGTTCGCGATCGGTCGCGATCCCTGTGAAGCCGCCGCTACGAAGGCGGACAAGTTCCGCGTCTGGATCGCGGCGACCATCGTCCAGACCGACTCGGTCAACGGCAAACAGCTGACCGCCGTGACCCAGCCGTTCCGCCTCAAGGGCCCGGCCTGCAAACAGAACAACACCAAGAAGGAGAACCGTCGATGAGAGATCGACTTCGCCGGGTGGGGATCGTCTCCGCGCTGGCACTGATGGCGGCCGTACCTGCCCTCGCTCCGGCGTCGGCAGCGGCGAAACCCACGATCACGATGAGCGGCTCGACCTCGGTTGCCCCGCTGGCGGCGCTGCTGGCCCGCAAGTACCTACAGGTGTGCGGCCACTGCGTCAGCTTCAAGCTGTTGCAGGGCGGCTCGGACATCGGCGTCGCCGACGTCGCGGCCGGCCGGGTGACGATCGGGAACTCTTCCCGCGATCCGAAACCGTCGGACCCCGGCGGCCTCGTCTTCAACAAAATCGCCCACGACGCGCTCTGCCTCGTCACCAACGAGGCGAACCCCGTCCCGGGGCTCGACCAGGCCGGAGTGCAGGCGATCTTCGGCGGCAGCGTCCGCAGCTGGAGCGGGGTTCCGGGATCGACCCAGACCGGGACGATCGACACGGTTGTCCGCACCCCTGCCTCCGGGACCCAGGACGCCTTCCAGAAGATTTTCATGGGCACCAAGAAAATCTTCAGCGGCGCCAGCCAGAAGGCATCGAACGGCCTCGTCCAGCAGACGGTGAAGAGTGACCCGAACGGGGTTGGGTACGTCTCCCTCGCCTTCACCGATGGGCTGCACACGGTTCCCTACCAGGGGGTCGACTGCAACCTCCGTAACGCGAAGTCCGGCCAGTACGGCGGCCTGCGCAACTTCTACATGGTGACCCGGGGCGCCCCCACCGGTGCCGCGAAGAAGTGGATCGACTGGGTCACCCACAACAAATCGGCGGCGAAGATCACCGCCACCCAGTGGGTGCCGCTGAGCTAGATGCAGCAGCTCGGCTCACCAGCCCCGCAGTCCCGAGACCGCACCGACCAGCGCGCCGGGCGCCTGGTCGGCGCGCTGGCCTCGGCGGTCCTCGTCCTGATCGCCTTCATGATCGTCTTCGTCTTCACCAAGGCGTGGCCCTCGTTCGCGCACAACGGCCTCGCCTGGTTCGGCCCCGGCGGCAACGTCGACGAGCAGCTGACCAACATCTTCAACTCGCCGGCTGACCCGAATGACTACGTCTACACGCTGCACGCCTGGCCGCTGCTGTACGCGACGGCGCTGATCACGGGCGTCTCCGTCCTCCTGGCGACGACGATCTCGCTGCTCTCGGCGATGTTCATCGTCGAGTTCGCCCCCGACCCGATGAAAAGGGCCCTGCAGCCGGTGATCCGCCTGCTCGCCGCGGTCCCCTCGGTGGTCTACGGCCTGATCGGGATCCTCGTCCTCGTCCCCTTCGTCGGCAACCACGTCGTCACCGAATCCCAGAAGGAGTCGGTCCGCTACGTGATCCAGCTCGACGGCACCAGCGTCATCGTCGGCGTCCTCGTCCTCACGGTGATGATCACGCCGATCATGGTCGCGATCGTCACCGACGCCCTGCGCTCGGTGCCGCGCCACTGGACCGAGGGCGCGGCCGCCCTCGGCGTCAACCGCTGGCGGGCGCTGCGGACCGTCGGCCTGCGGGCGGCGCGGCCGGCGATCGTCGCCGCCGCGGTCCTGGCGACGGCGCGGGCCCTCGGCGAGGCGATCATGCTCTCGATGGTCTCGGGGTCGGTCGGCTTCGCCCCGAACCCGCTCGACGGGGTCACCTTCTTCTTCGAGCCGGCGCGGACGCTGGCGGCGACCGTCGTCGACAACTCCGAGGGCCTCTCGGTCAAGCCCTTCGGGCAGACGGTCTACGCCTTCGCCGCGGTCCTCCTCGTCTCCAGCGCCTTCCTCTCCTTCGCCGGATGGGCGGCGCGGCGCTCGATGCGCAAATACACCCTGCAGGCGCGCTAGCGATGAGCACGCACGCCCAGTTCCCAGCCTCGCCGCCGGCCGCCCCGCCCGCCCCGGCACGGCTGCCGACCGAGAGCTCCTGGAGCCTCGGCGACAAGATCGGCGTCGCCGCCGCCTGGGGAGCAGGGATCCTGCTCTGCCTGATCGCCGGCGCGATCGTCGTCTACATGCTGGTCCGCGGCATCCAGTACCTCGACCTCTCGTTGCTGACCAGCCACCCCGAGGTCGGTCTCGACCAGAGCAAGACCGGCGGCTTCCTCGACCCGATCGAGGGGACGATCCTGCTGACGATCATCGGCACCGCGATCGCCGCGCCGGTCGGGGTCGGGATCGCGGTCTGGCTCTCCGAGTACGGGCGGCCGTCCTGGCTGGCGCGAGCGGTCGAGTCCTGTGTCGAGATCGTCGCCGGCACCCCCAGCATCGTCCTCGCGATCTTCGGCCTGCTCGTCTTCCAGCAGAGCTTCTTCGGCTTCCTCTCCTTCACGGCGGAGGGCAATGCCGTCTTCGGGCGCTCTTTCTTCACCGCCGGCGCGATCATGTCGTTGATCGCGCTGCCGCTGGTCGTCGGCGCGACGCGGGAGGCCCTGCAGTCGATCCCTTCCCACGTCCGCGAGGCGTCCTACGCCCTCGGCAAGGACCGGATCGCGACGATTCGGCGCGTCCTGCTGCCGGCCTCGCGACGCGGAATCGGCACCGGAGTGACCTTGGGAATGGGGCGGATCGTCGGCGACACGGCGATCGTCGTCGTCCTCCTCGGCGCCTCCCTTCAGATCCAGCCGGAGAACGGAACCCCGGTCCTGGGCCTGCTGAAGGGGACCGGCAGCACCCTGACGACCTACGTCTACAACAACTCTCCCGCGGGCGAGGGCAACGCCCCCGAAAAGGCCTACGCCGCCGCCTTCGTCCTGCTGGTGATCGTCATCTTCCTCAACTTCGCGGTCGACCTGATCGCCCGCGGAAAGGAGCCCGCATGGAAGCGCTGAGCCCCCTGCCGCCGCCGGTGCGGCGGATCCTCCCCGAGGGGCCGCCGACGGTGGCGCCGGTTCCGCCGGCCGGCAACGGTCACCCTCCTCATCCCCAGAACGGGCGCCCGGCGCGGCGGATGCGGCGGGCGGAGACGATCGCCGTCGAGCGGATGCGGACCGAAGCGCTCAGCATCGCCTACGGCGAAAAGCTCGCGGTGAACGAGGTCTCCCTCAGCGTCCGCCAGGGGGAGGTGCTGGCGCTGATCGGCCCCTCCGGCTGCGGCAAGACGACCCTGCTGCGCTCGCTCAACCGCCTCGTCGACCTGACGCCCGCGGCGGCTCGCGGCGGCCGCATCCTCCTCGACGGCGAAGACGTCGACAGCTTCGACGTCACCCACCTGCGCCGCCGCGTCGGCATGCTCTTCCAGCAGCCGAACCCGTTCCCGATGAGCATCTTCGACAACGTCGCCTACGGGCTGCGGGAGCGTGGCTCGAAGAAGCCCTCCAAGCGCGCCCTGGAGCCGGCTGTCCTCGAGGCGCTGCAGCGGGCAGGCCTCTGGGAGGAGGTCAAGGACAACCTCGACCATCCCGCCCTGGCGCTCTCCGGCGGCCAGCAGCAGCGGCTCTGCATCGCCCGCTCGCTGGCGGTGCGTCCGGAGGTGCTGCTGCTCGACGAGCCTTGCTCCGCGCTCGACCCGATCTCCACGCAGGTGATCGAGGAGACGATCGTCTCGCTTCGCAACGAGATCGCGATCGTGATCGTCACCCACAACCTGCAGCAGGCGCAGCGGGTCGCCGACCACGTCGCCTTCATGTACCTGGGCGACCTGATCGAGTACGGCGAGGCGGGACAGGTCTTCGGCGCGCCGGTTGCCGAGCGCACCCGCGAGTACGTCAGCGGGGGCTTCGGGTGAGGCCGGGGCTGCTCGTCCTCGCCGGGCTGGCGGCGCTCGGGCTCGGCGCCCTCAGCGGCTGCGAGTCGACCCAGAGCCGCAGCGCCGAGCTGGAAGAGCAGGGAGCGAAGACCCTGCTCGCCGACTCCGGGCTGGAGATCGGCAAGCAGAGCAGCGAGGTGACGGTTGCCGACACCGAGCTCCTCAGCGACGACAACGGCAGCGCCGTCGTCGTCACCCTGCGAAACCGCTCGCAGCGAGATCTGGTCGACGTCCCGATCCTGGTCGACGTCCGCGACGCCAAGGGGAAGAGCGTCTACCGCAACGACATCCCGGGGATCGAGCCGGCGCTCGCCGCCGTCCCCTACATCCCCGCGGGCGGCGCGGTCGAGTGGGTCAACGACCAGGTCCTCACCAGCGGCAAGCCGAAGCGGGTCGAGGTCAAGGTCGGAGCGGACGCGGGCAGCTTCGACGGCGAGATCCCGCAGGTCGAAGTCTCCGACCCCAAGCTCGATGGCGATCCCGTCTCCGGGATCGAGGCAACCGGCGACATCGTCAACCGCAGCGGCGAGGATCAGGGCCGGCTGCTGCTCTACGTCGTCGCCCGCAAGGGGGGAGAAGTCGTCGCCGCCGGACGCGGCGCGATCGAACACCTCAAGGCCGGGACCAAGCCGGTCCACTACGACGTCTTCTTCATCGGTGACCCGAGCGGCGCCGAGCTCGAGCTGAGTGCCTACCCGACGCTGCCGGGCCAAGGCCCCGAATAGGAGGAACGATGCAGACCGCCGAGACCATGCAGATGCCGACGCTGGGAGAAGCTGGGGAGCCCTGCGCCGGATGCGGCGCCGCTCTCGCCGCCGACCAGCGCTACTGCCTCAACTGCGGCCGGCGCCGGAGCGGCCCCCGGGTCGACTACCGGGCCTACCTGGTCCCCGAGGAGAACGGTGCGCAGGGCCCTCCTCCGCCTGCGCCGCCGGCCGCAGCCCCGGACGCGGTGGAGCCGGAGCCCGCTAGGCCGGAGCGCGATTACGCGCCCCTGGCCGCCGTCGGCGGCATCGCCCTCCTCGGGCTGATGCTCCTGGTCGGAGTCCTGATCGGCAAGGGCGGGGGGGAGCAAGCAAGCCAGCCCGCCCAGGTGATCCGCGTCGGCGGCTCGGGAACCGAAACCGCCAGCACCGAATCCGCCGACTCCGCAGCCAGCGCCGGCGCAAAGCCGGCGAAGTCGGGCAGCAAGAAGGCGAAGGGCGGCGGCACCGACGCCAAAGCGGTCGCGGGTGGCCTCACCGGCGAAGCCGCTCGGCAGGCGGAAGGCACCGTGGCGGCCTCCAAGGACGACCTCGAAGCGCTGGAACAGACCAGCGGCGAGGACTACGAGGACACCGTCAAGAAGCTGCCGGACAAAATCGCCACCCCGGGAGCGCCGCCGCCGATCGACAAAAGCAAGGCGCCCGGTGGGGGCGAAGGAGGAACGACGATCGAATGAGCGGCACCGACCTCGAGAGGCGCCGCGATCGCCTCGCCCGTGAGCTGACCGAGCTGCAGTGGGACCTCGGCGGCATCGCCTACGAGATGGCGAGCCGCGACCACTTCCGCCTCGACGTCCTCACCCTGCAGGCGGCGAAGCTGCAGCAGGTCGACGCCGAGCTGGCCGAGGTGGAGCGGATGCTGAAGCTCGACCAGGCCGGCGCCGCTGGCGCCTGCGGCACCTGCGGCGCCCTCTACGCGCGCGGCTCCGTCTACTGCTGGCAGTGCGGCAAGGACCTGATGGCCAGCCCCGTCGCCGGCACGGTGGCTGGAGCGGGATGAAGGGCTACCGCCGCCTCCTCTACTGGGTGGCCCTGCCCGTCCGCGACCGGCGTTGGGCGGCTCCGCTCTCGGCGCTGGCCCTCGGGCTCGGCCTCTTCGTCGGGATCGCGATCGGGCCGGGTGCCGCCGGGACCCTGGCCACCGGCGGGGTGAAGATCGTCGAACTTCCCGGCTTCGGAAGCGGCGGCGATGAGCTGGTTGCGGCCCAGGGCGGGGAGGAGCCAGGCCGGACGCCGGTGGCGAAGGACCGGCCCGCCCCGGAAACCTCGAGCTTGGGCAGCTTCGGCTCAACCGCTTTTGCGCCGCTCTCCTCCGAAGAATCGCTTGCTCCCGAACCGGTCCCGGACGACCCTGAGGAAGAAGCCGCGCCCGAAGCCCCCGCTCCGGAAGAGGAGCCCGAAGCCGAGGAAGAGGCCCTCGCCGGCGTCGTCGTGCGCGCCAACAAGCCCGCGGGGAGCTACGTCATCGCCGAAGAGGGCGGAGCCCTGAGTGCGGTGCACGCACCGACCGCTCCCCGGCCCGGAACCGAGGTGGAAGTCCCGATCGAGCCGCTTGCCAACGGCACCTACGCCGAGGGCGGGAAGCGGATGCGGGTCGGGAACGAGAGCGAGACGACGATCAGCGGCACCGTCACCTTCGTCGGCGCCGATCCCCTGGCGCCCGCCTACGTGGTCTCCAAGCGGGGCGCTTCGATCCTCGTCCACGTCCACCCGGCGTCCGAAGGAGCCGAGTTGACCCTGCCGCCGGTTGGCTCGCTCGCGACCGTCGCCGTGGAGCTGGAAGGAAGACTCGTCTGGCAGCGGCACCTGGAGACCGAAGGCGAGCCAGCGGATTTCGCGGAATTCGCCGCGATCGTCAAGAGCGTAGACCTGGAAGCGCACCAGCTGGCCCTCTCCGCCGATGATGTCGACGAGAGCGGTCAGGAGCTCCTCTTCCAGCTCCCGGAAGGGGAATTGACTCCGCCGGAGGTCGGCTCTTCGGTGCTGGCGGCGGCGACGATCTCCGAAGACAAAACCCTGCTGTTGAGCGAACTGACAAGCGACGAGCACCGCAAAGGGGCCGAAGCCGAGCCGCTTTTACATCTTTTTCACACGCTCGACACAGGCGCGTAACAAGGTTGTAGGCAGCCACTGCGAGGGTGGCGCCAACCTGTGAATCGACTGAAGGAGAAAGAGTGACCAGCTCTAAGTGGCTCGCGGTTCTCGTTGCCGCGGTGACCCTCGTGATCGGCGCTGCCGCCTGCGGCAGCAGCGATGACGACACGTCCAGCAGCAGCAATGGAGGCGGAGACCTCTCCGGCTCGATCCGGATCGACGGGTCCAGCACGGTGGCGCCCCTGACCGAAGCGGTTGCCGAGGAATTCATGGCCGAAAACTCGGGCGTCCGGGTCACGGTCGGGACCTCCGGCACCGGCGGCGGGTTCGAAAAATTCTGCGCCGGCGAGACCGACATCAGCGACGCCTCGCGCGAAATCGAGCCCGAAGAGGAGCAGGCCTGCAAGAAGGACGGGGTCGGCTACGAGGAGGTTCACGTCGCCACCGACGCGCTGACGGTGATGATCAACAACGAGAACCCGGTCTCCTGCCTCACGGTCGAGCAGCTGGCGGCGATCTGGGGCCCGGATTCGAAGATCAACAACTGGTCTGAAATCCCGGACGTCGAAGAGAGCTACGACGAGGAGCTGGCGCTGTTCGGCCCCGGCACCGACTCGGGCACCTTCGACTACTTCACCGAATCGATCAACGGCGAAGAGGGCGTCAGCCGCAAGGACTACAACAACGTCGGCGAGGACGACAACGCCACCGTCAAAGGCGTCGAGGGCTCCCCCGGCGGCATGGGCTATGCCGGCTTCTCCTTCTACACGGAGAACGAAGGCAACCTCAAGGCCCTCGAAGTCGACAACGGCAAAGGCTGCGTCCCGCCGTCGGTCGAAACCGCGCAGGATGGCAGCTATGCCCCGCTCAGCCGCCCGCTGTTCATGTACCCGAGCGAGCAGGCGCTGCAGAAGCCCGAGGTGAAAGCGTTCATCGCCTACTACCTCGAAAACGTCAACTCGGTCGCCGAATCGCTCGGATTCGTGCCGCTGACCGAAGACCAGCTGGCGGACTCCGAAGCGGCCGCCGAAAAAGCCGGCCTCTAGGTCCCCAGCGCCTGGATGAGCTCGCAGACGACCATCGCGACCGAGCCGGCGGGGGGACCCCCCCGCCGGCTCCAGGCGCAGAGCAAGCGCTACGGCGAGCGCCTCATCAAGTGGGCGCTCGCTTTCTGCGCTCTGCTCTCGGTCCTCACCACGACCGCGATCATCCTCTCGCTGATCGGGCCGACGATTGGGTTTTTCGAAATCGTCCCCGGTGACGAATTCTTCTTCACCTTCGACTGGACGCCCCAGTTCGAGCCCCCCAGCTTCGGCGTGCTCGGAGTCGTGGCGGGGACCGTCAACGTGGTGATCTGGTCGATGCTCGTCGCGATCCCCCTTGGCCTGGCGACGGCAGTCTTTCTGAGCGAGTACGCGTCCCCCCGGCTGCGCAAGACGATCAAGCCCATCCTCGAGGTACTGACCGGGATCCCCACGGTCGCGATCGGTTTCTTCGCGGTCAGCTTCATCCTCCCGGAGATCATCGTGCCCCTCTGGCCGGGCCAGTTCCTCGGCGGAGCGGACGGAAAGCCCTTCATGGCTCTGGCGGCCTCCCTGGGCATCGCCCTGATGGTCGTCCCGATCATCGCCACCCTCTCCGACGACGCGATGAGGGCGGTGCCGCGCGGTCTCCACGACGGCGCCTACGCCCTCGGGGCGACGAAGGTGAAGGTGGCGACCCGGGTGATCTTCCCGGCCGCGCTGTCGGGGATCGTCGCCTCGGTGGTGCTGGCGATATCCCGAGCGGTCGGCGAGACGATGATCGTCCTCCTCGCTGCCGGCAACACCCCCAATCCGACCCTGAACCCGGTGGAATCGGTGCAGGTGATGACCTCCTACATCGCCACCACCGCAACCGGTGACATCGCCACCGGCTCGATCGATTACAAATCGGTCTTTGCCGTCGGCGCCGTCCTCTTCGTGATGACGCTGATCATGAACGTGGTCAGCATTCGCCTGGTTCGCAAGTACCGGGAGGTGTACGACTGATGGAGGCCGGAAGCGCCAGCGCGCCGCGAAACCGCCTCGCCGCCGCAGGGGCCCGGGCCACGACCGAGGCGATGCTGCGCAACCAGCCGCGCCGCGACGTCATCCGCAACGCCCTCTTCGCCGGGCTCCTCCTCCTCGCCGTCCTCATCGCCCTGGCGGGATTGCTGGCGCTGATCCTCCAGGCGCTGAGCAAGGGCTCCTCGGCGATCAGCCCCGACCTCGTCAACAACCCACCCTCGACTGCCTTCCCCGACAAAGCCGGCTACCGGCCCGCGATCATCGGCTCGCTGGAGCTGATCGCCGGCGTGCTGCTCTTCATCGTCCCGGTCGGAGTCGGCGCGGCGCTTTATTTGGAGGAGTACGCCGACAAGTCCCGGTGGTGGAACACGGTGGTCGAGGTCAACATCCAGAACCTCGCGGCCGTCCCGTCGATCATCTACGGGATCCTCGGCCTCGCCTTCATCGTCCGCGGGCCGCTCGACCTCGGGTTCATCCTCGTCGCGGGCTCTCTTACCCTGGCGCTGCTGGTGTTGCCGATGGTGATCATCGCCTCGAGGGAGGCACTGCGGGCGGTGCCGGACTCGATCCGCCAGGGCTCCCTCGCCTTGGGGGCGACCCAGTGGCAGACGATCCGCCGCCAGGTTCTGCCGGCCGCGATCCCGGGGGTGGCAACCGGCGTCATTCTCGCCGTTTCCCGTGCGATCGGCGAGACCGCCCCCCTGCTCCTGGTCGGTGCCACCGTCTTCGTCACCTTCGATCCGACCCCCTTCGGGACCGACGGCTACTCGGCGATGCCGGTGCAGATCTTCAACTACGCGCTGCGGCCCCAGGAGGAGTTCCAAGCCCTGGCCGCCGCGGGAATCATCCTCATGTTGGTGGTCCTGCTCGCGATGAACTCCTTCGCGATCTGGCTGCGAAATCGCTATGAGCAAAGGTGGTAGGTGGTGTTGAAGGAGCAGACCCCAAAGATTTCGGTGCGTCCCGAGTTCCAGCAGGCGGCGGCCCCGCAGATAAAGGACAAGGTCTTCGAGCTGAACGGCATCGAGGTCCTCTACGGCGGCGTCTCCGCGGTCAAGGACATTTCGATGGAGATCGGGCACAAGGAGGTGACGGCGCTGATCGGCCCCTCCGGCTGCGGCAAGAGCACGCTGCTGCGCTGCCTCAACCGGATGAACGACCTGATCCCGACGGCCGAAGTCGAGGGCGAGCTGCTCTACCACGGCGAGGACCTCTACGGGCCCAACGTCGACCCGGTCCAGGTCCGGAAGCTGATCGGGATGGTCTTCCAGAAACCGAACCCGTTCCCGAAGTCGATCTACGACAACGTCGCCTTCGGCCCGCGGGTGCTCGGCCGCAAGGACGGCCTCGACGAGACCGTCGAGAAAGCGCTGCGCGGGGCGGCGCTCTGGGACGAGGTCAAGGACCGGCTCAAGGACAACGCCTTCGGCCTCTCCGGCGGCCAGCAGCAGCGGCTCTGCATCGCCCGCTGCATCGCGGTCGAGCCGGACGTGATCCTGATGGACGAGCCCTGCTCTGCCCTCGACCCGATTTCGACCGGGAAAATCGAGGACCTGATGATCGAGCTGAAGGAGCGCTACTCGATCGTCATCGTCACTCACAACATGCAGCAGGCGGCGCGGGTCTCCGACCGAACCGCCTTCCTGATGGTCGAGCTCGATGCCGAGGAGCACAACCGGTGGGGCCGGCTGGTCGAGTACGACGCGACCGAGAAGGTCTTCACCAACCCCAGCGACAAGCGCACGGAGGACTACGTCTCCGGGAAGGTCGGCTGATGCCCGAGGGCGTCCGCGTCTACTACCAGGAGGAGCTGGAGAGGCTCGAGGCGAGCGCGCTGGGTGGCCTCGACATGGTCAGCGCGGCGCTGGTGCGGACGATGGAAGCGGTCGAGAGCCAGGACGTCGAGCTGGCGCAGGTCGTGATCAACGACGACGACCGCATCGACGGCCGCTACCTCGAGGTGCACCAGAGCCTGATCACGCTGCTGGCGACGCAGTCGCCGGTGGCGACCGACCTGCGGCTGATCTCGGCCCTGCTGCACGTGCTGAAGAGCATCGAGCGGATGGGCGACCAGTGCGTCAACGTCTGCAAGGTGATCCCGCTGACCGGGAACTACGCGCCGGCGGATCCGCGGATGGTCGAGCTGATCCTGAAGATGGGGGCGCAGACGAAGAGCCTGATCGCCCAGGCGAAGCGCGCCTTCGAAGAGCGCGACGTCGAGATGGCGCGGGACCTGGTCCGCCGCGACGACGTCGTCGACGAGCTCAACCGCGAGTGCTTCCACCTGGCACTGGAGATCGGCGACGACGCCGACACGCGCGAGTGGGCGATGACGATGCTGCTGTCGGCGCGGGCGATCGAGCGGGTGGGGGACAACGCGGTGGATATCGGCGAGCAGGTCGCCTTTGTCGTCACCGGGTTGTTCCGCGAGTTCGAGGACGCTTCGCATCCCAGTTAGTCCCGAGGTGCGCCTAGTTGATTCCTGATGTCTGGGCGCCCGGCATGTACCTGCGCGCGCGAACTGCCGTGCTCGGCACATGCCGGGCGAACTCGGGCCGGGATAAGAGGAAGCGCTCGGGCGCGGGATAGAACGGGTCCGAGCCGGGTTCAGATCCGATGCGCTTGGGAAGATGTGGGGTCTGTGACTCTTTGTGCGGCTATAGATATTGGTTCCAACACGACGCGACTGTTGGTCGCGGAGCCTGTGGATGGGCAGCTGAAGAAGGTGATGGAGCAGCGGGCCTATACGCGGATTGGTAAGGCCGTGGATAAGAAGGGGCGGATCTCGGCGGAGAAAGTCGAGGAAGTCGGCGAGGTCGTCGCCACCCAGGTGCGGCTGGCGCAGGAGATGGGCGCGACTGAGATCCGCGCCGTCGCCACCGCCGCGGTGCGCGACGCGCGCAACTGCGAGGAGGTGGCGGAAGCGGTCGGCGCTGCCGCCGGCGTCCCGATCGAGGTCCTGCCCGAGGAGGAGGAGGGCCGCCTCTCCTTCATCGGCGCGACGAAGACGCTCGGTCACGCCCCCGACGGGCTGGTCGGCGTCGTCGACATCGGCGGCGGCTCGACCGAGGTGATCCTCGGCACCGTCCCCGGCGGCGTCCAGAGCGTCCGCTCCTGGCCGGTCGGCTCCGGCAACCTCGCCGAGGAGCTGCTCTCCTCCGACCCGCCCTCGGCGGCGGAAATCCGCCGCGCCCGCGACCGCATCGAGGACATCTTCGAGGGCGTCGAGATCGAGCGGCCGGCTCAGGCGGTCGCGGTCGGCGGCTCCGCCACCTCACTCCGTCGCCTGGTCGGCGCCGTCCTCGAGTACGAGACCCTGGAGCGCGGCATCCGCGTTCTCTGCGGCGACCCCGCCACCGACGTCGGCCGCCGCTTCGAGCTCGACCCGACCCGGGTCCGCATCCTTCCCACCGGCGTCCTCCTCCTCGAGAAGCTCTCCGACCTCCTCGGCCAGCCCCTGCAGATCGGCAAGGGCGGCCTCCGCGAGGGAGTCATCCTCGACCTCCTCAACGGCAGCATCAACGGCGAGCCGGAGCGCGTCGCGGCTTAGCTCGCCCGGGGAGGGGCATAGCCGAAGTCTTCGATGAAAGCCTGACGTCGTCGTTCCCGGGCGCGAGCAAATTCTTCGGACCACCTCTTGGCCTCTTCCCGATCGCGGATTATCTCTTCGACCCCTGCGAGGTTCGACCTGACGAGCTCCAGTGCCAGGTCGAAGTCGAACACCTCAGAGCCGTCAGCGAGTCGCAAGGCCAGGTCCCTTTCTTCCTGCTCAGTCATCGCTGCGAATCTACCTCCGGTTGCGTGTTGTCAAGGCCACGCCCCTCTTTCAGTCGCTTGATCTCGTGACTCGCGGTCAAATGGCCTTCCTTGAGGGCGTTGACGGTGTTCTTCAGCTCGTCGAATCTCGCCTCGGCCACGGAGCGGTAGATGGCTGCCTGTCCGACGGCGACCGCCGGAAGGACCTCGGGGGTGGGCACGGCAATGGCGGCCACGATGGCGGCCGTGAGCCCAGTGCCGACTAGTACGCGGATCAGGTTGTGGGAGCGCGCGGGCATGCCTGAACAAGCTTCAGTACTCGCGATCTCTCCCCCGTTCTCCGCCTTTTCACATCTTTCGCCCGCTCATAGCGAACTCTGTCGGTGACAACAGAGATTGAGAGAGGGAGAGCACCGATGACTTCCCGCGTTGACATGCATTGCCACTCGACCGCTTCGCATTTCTCGAAGCTGGGCGTCCAGCGCTCGCTGGGACTGCCGGAGTGCGCGACGCCCCCCGAGGAGGTCTACGACCTCGCCAAGCGGCGGGGGATGGACTTCGTCACGATCACCGACCACGACACGATCGACGGCTGCCTGAGGCTCGCCGATCGTCCCGACTGCTTCGTCTCCGAGGAGCTGACCGCCCGCTTTGCCGGCGAGCCCCAGGCGGTTCACGTCCTCACCTACGGGATCACCCCCGGAGACCACGAGTGGCTGCAGGCGCATTCCGGCGACGTCGAGGCCTGCGCCGCATACCTTCACGACAACGGGATCGCCTGCGCCCTGGCGCATCCCTTCTTCAACGTCGCCGCGCCGCTGACCCGGCGCCACCGGCGGCGACTGGCGGAGCTCTTCCCCGTCTGGGAGGTCCGCAACGGCTCTCGGGCCGCCGAGCTGAACATGCCCGCCGTCGTCTACATCGAGACGCACGGCGGCACCGGCATCGGCGGCTCCGACGACCATGCCGGCGTCGACATCGGCCGCACCTTTACGGAGGCGCCCGCGGCCGCGACGCCGGAAGAGTTTCTCGGCCACCTGCGGCGGGGTGACGTCGAAGCGCAGGGGGAACAGGGCAGCGCTGCTAAGTGGGCTCATGCGGCGATGGCTCTGACTACGCGAGCGCTGGGGGACGGGCGGGAGCCCCTCGGCGGACAACTGCGGGGAGGGTCCGGCGAGGGGCTCCCCCCCGTCCAACCGGGCGCTGTTCTGAAGATGGCCGAACGAGTCATACGCGAGGGCGCCGCTCGTGAGGGGAAGGTGGCAGTTGATGTGGGCCCGGAGGATGCTCGGGCGTTGCTGGAGGCTTGGTTGGATGGGGTTGGGCTGGAGGTCCGCGGGCGGGAGTTGATCGATTACCTGCAGGCAGACGATTTCTCCCATGCCGACCTCTACCGGCGCGCTCGGCGCAGGCATGATCGCGGCCTGCGCAAGGCGATCGACGGCGGCGCCCGGGCTGTCGCCGACGGCGACTTTCCTGCTGCTGTAACCGGCCTCTTCGAGGCGCTGGTGCCGGCGGTGCCCTACGCGCCGGCGACTGCCTTCCTCGGCGCTGAGAAAGCGAAGCTGCGCGACCGTCGCGGCGAGCGGCAGCGGGTGGCGGTGATCGCCGACGGGATCGGCTCGATGCACGGCGTCACCCACACGATCGAACAGATCCGCGAGCGCGGCGTCCCCGGCTTCGACGTCGACATCGTCGGCACCGACCCCGGCGTCGACCGCCGGCTGCCGTCCGCGGCGGAGCTGGAGATCCCCTTCTACGAAGGGATGACCCTGGGCGTCCCCGGCCTCCCGGACCTGGTCGAGACGCTGGCCGAAGGCTCCTACGACCTCGTCCACGTCACCGCTCCCGGCCCGGCCGGGATCGCCGCCACGCTGATGAGCCGGATCACGGGGGTGCCGCTGCTCGCCAGCTACCACACGGAGATCGCCGCCTACGCCGGGATGCGCAGCCGCGACGGCGCCCTGGAGGCGCTGACCCGCGCCGGCCTCGGCGCCTTCTACTCAGCCCCTTCGGCCGTCCTCTCCCCGAGCCCCTCCGCCGACTCATCGGTCATCGCCCTCGGGGCCGACCCCGCCCGCGTCGGCCGCTGGGAGCGGGGCGTCGACGTCGATCGCTTCGATCCCGCCAAGGCCGACCGCGACGCCTTCCCCGGCGAGATCAAGGTCCTCTACTCGGGCCGCCTCACCCGCGAGAAGGGAGTTGACCTCCTGGCCGAGGCCTTCCTGCGCGCCCAAGCCGCCGATCCGCGGCTGCACCTGCTGCTCGCCGGCGGCGGCCCCGAGGAAGGCGAGCTGCGCGAGCGTCTCGGCGACCGCGCCACCTTCCTCGGCTGGCTCTCCGGCGAGGACCTGCCGCGCGCCTACGCCAGCGCCGATGCCTTCCTCTTCTGCAGCAGCACCGACACCTACGGCCAGGTCATCCTCGAGGCGGCCGCCAGCGGCTTGCCGGTCGTCGCGGTCGCCGAGGGCGGCCCGGCGGCGCTGGTCGAGAACCGCCACACCGGCCTCCTTTGCCGACCTGATGCCGACCACCTGGCGGGGACGCTGCTGCAACTCGCCTCCTCTCCGATGCTGCGGGCGCAGCTCGGCGACGCCGGCGTCCGCGCCGCCCGCGAGCGCTCGTGGGAGCGCTCGATGGGCCAGCTCGCCGCGGGCTACCGGCGGGCGCTCGACGGCGCCGCGGCGCGCCCGCAGACCCTCGCCCGTGCCGCCTGAGCCCGGCGATCAGCCGGGTGCCCCTCAGTACGATGGTGGCATCGACGACCCCGCTCTCTACTTCAACCGCGAGCTCTCCTGGCTCGACTTCAACGACCGCGTCCTCCAGCTCGCCGAGGACGCCGCGCAGCCGCTGATCGAGCGGCTGAAGTTCTGCGCGATCTACTCCAGCAACCTCGACGAGTTCTTCATGGTCCGCGTCGCGGGGCTGCAGGAGTACGTCGACGCCGGGATCGAGAAGCCGCGCGAGGACGGCCGCTCGCCCGCCGAGACGATCGCCGCGATCGGCGCCGCGGTCCGCGAGCAGACCCGCCGGCAGACGACGGTCCTCGACCGCGTCCTGCGTCCCGCGCTGGCCGAGCACGGCATCCGGATCCAGACCTGCGACGAGGTCGACGCGCGCCACCGCGACGAGCTGGTCGATCGCTACCGGCGCCAGATCTTCCCCGTCCTCACGCCGCTCGCGGTCGGGCTCGGGCGCCCGTTCCCCTACATCTCGAACCTCTCGCTCTCGCTCGCCGTCCTCGTGCGCGACCCGCAGACCGCGCAGGAGACGTTCGCCCGCGTGAAGGTGCCGAAGGAGATGCTGCCGCGCTTCGTCCCGATCGGCGACGGGCGCACGTTCGTGCCGCTCGAGAATCTGATCGCCCAGCACCTCGACACGCTGTTCCCCGGCATGGAGATCGTCGACTACGACGTCTTCCGCGTCACGCGCGACGCCGACTTCACGATCGACGACGAGGCCGACGACCTGCTGCGAGCGGTCGAGCAGGAGCTGCGCCGGCGCCGTTTCGGCGAGGTCGTGCGCGTCGAGGTCGGCGCGGGCATGAGCCAGCGGCTGCGCGAGCCGCTCGTGCGCGCGCTCGAGATCGAGGAGGGCGAGCTGTTCGAGGTCGACGGGCTGCTCGACCTCAAGGATCTGTGGGACGTCGTCGGCGTGCACGGCTTCCCCGACCTGCGCGACGAGCCCTGGAGCCCGGTCACGCAGCCGCGGCTCCAGCCGGACGAGG
>JBJMKN010000087.1:0-10357 GCA_045805765.1 Solirubrobacterales bacterium | reverse complement strand
GGAACTTCGAAGCTCTGTCGCGGAGGGATCCGGTGGGGGTGCCTGGGTACTTGGCATGGAGCCGCGCCGAGACGGTCCGAGGCGCCAGCCAAAAGCAGTCAGTTCACGCGGCGGAGGTGCTCCCAGGGACCCCCACCGGATCCCTCCCTACCGCAACGACTACTTGACGCCGACGATCAGCTTCGCCGTGGCCAGCTGATCCGACGCTTCGGACCCCAGCGCCAGGTAATCGATCTTCCGCAGGTACTGCTCTGCTTCTTCGAAGCCTTCGTCACCCGGCATCAGGTTCTCGGCGAGCCTCAAGGCCGAGGGGCCGTCGACGAACATCGCCGGCGGAGTGCTGCCGAGAGCCTCGAGCGCTTCCTTGTACGGGCCCGAGTCGGCGAGGGTCTTGCCGGATTCCTGGAAGCTCGCAAGGGTCGGGGCGAGGCCGTAGCCGATCGCGATCCGCGCGCCCTTGGCGACGACGACCACCGGCTGGCGACCCAGTTCGGGGCTGCGGATCGAGAAGCCGCTGGCGCCTTCGTTGATCTTGGTGATGCCGGAGGTGCCGGTCGAGCGCAGGAAGAGGCCGATGTTGTCGACCGTGTTCTTGGCCTGCGTCTCGTCGTCAGTGGTCATGATCACGGCGCCGCCGAGGGTCTTTTCGCTGTTGCCGGTGACGTAGGCGCCGACGTCTCCGATCGAGGAGGCGATCTGTTCGAGGTCGATGCCGGCCTGCTTCAGCGTCTTCTTCAGCTGGTTCGGCGGGATCTCGCCCGGGATCCCTTCCTTGTCGATCTGGTCGATGCCTTCGTTGAAGCGCTTGCCGAATTCGGCCGAGGCGAAGGCGGCGACCGAGGTGGCGGGAAGCGAGCCGAGCAGCTCGGAGGCGTCGCCCGAAGGCGGGTTGTCGCCGCTGAGGTCGGTGCTGAGGTCGATCTCGATCTGGTCAGAGCCGGGGATGAGGCTGGCGACGGCGGTCGCTTCGTCCGGCTCGATCCCGACTGCGTCGAGGAAGGTTTCGGTTTCGGCGTCGATCTCGCCGCCGCTTTCTTCGATCAGGCCGCCGATGTCGGCGAAGACGTCGGCGACGCTGTCCTCCGGCGCCCGCGAAGTGGCGGCGGTGAAGTCCTCGTTGCCGGCGAGGTTCTCGCCATCGGAGGCGTCGACCATCGCTTTGAAGGTCGCCTCGTCCTCGGCGAATGCGACGAGGCCGTCGAAGACGCCGATCGTCGTCCCGTCTTCGTCGATTTCGAAGTCGACTCCGTTGTAGGAGCCATCTTCGGTCGGTTCGTCTTTGTCCTCAGCGTTTTTCTCGCTGATGAAGTCGCGGGCGGCATCTTCGTCGCTCGTCTGAACCGCGGCGCCGAAGGCTTCGAAGTCTTCGTCTTCGTAGTCCTGGAGGAAGATGCCGCCTTCCTCCCCGAGCCAGGGCTCGATTTCCTTTTCGAAGTCGAAGCCCTCGCCTTCCTCGGCAGCGTCGTTTTCGAGTTCGCCGATGATCAGCTCGCCGAGATCGACACCCGCGATCTTCTGCGCCAGAGCCTCGATGTTGTCCTTCGTTTCGCCTTCGGGCCGGACGGTGAAGCCGATGAAGACAGGCGCTTTCGCCGGGGCGATGCTCGCCGGATCCGTTTCGCCGCTGCCACCGTCGTCCGAGCTGCCGCAACCGGCGACGAGGAGGGCGGCGAGAGCCGCGAGGAGGACTGGCAGGACGAGGCGAAGCTTCACGGAGGCGGGCATCCTAGCGACCGTTTTGGACGAGTTCACCCGACCGGCTGGCGGCCGGACGAATTGTCACTCGACGGTGACGGTCTTGGCCAGGTTTCGTGGCTGGTCGACGTTGAGGCCGCGCTTGCGGGCGATGTCGTAGGCGAGCAGCTGCAGCGGCAGGATTGCGACGATCGGCTGCAGGATCCAGTCGGTGGCGGCGACCTCGATCGTCTCGTCGGCGACCTCGGCGACTCGCTTGTCGCCGGCGGTGGCGATCCCAATCGTCTGCGCCCCGCGGGCGCGCACCTCCTCGACGTTGGAGAGGACCTTCTCCAGCACGGGGCTCTCGGTGGCGATGCAGACCACCGGCGTCGACTCGTCGAGCAGGGCGATCGGCCCGTGCTTCATCTCCCCGGCCGCATAGGCGTCGGTGGGGATGTAGCTGATCTCCTTCAGCTTCAGCGCCCCCTCGAGGCAGATCGGGAGGCCGATGTGGCGGCCCAGGTAGAGGAAGAACTCCTGGTCGCCGTGCGCCTCCGCGATCGCCTGGGCGGGCTCCTCGGCCGCGACCAGGGTCTCTTCCATCTTCGACGGCAGGCTCTTCATCTCCGCGACCAGCTCCGCCAGCCGCTCGGGCGGCAGCGTCCCCCGCAGCTCGGCGATCCGCAGGCCGAGCAGGTACATGGCCGCAACCTGGGCGACGAAGGTCTTCGTCGCGGCGACGCCGATCTCCAGCCCCGCCCGCGTGTAGAGGACGGCGTCGGCGTCGCGGGTCGCCTGGCTGCCCATGATGTTGGTCACCGCGAGCACGGTGGCGCCGGCGTCGCGGGCCAGCCGCATCGCCGCCAGGGTGTCGGCGGTCTCGCCCGACTGGGTGATCCCGATCACCAGGTCCCCCGGCCCCACCACCGGGTTGCGGTAGCGGTACTCGGAGGCGATGTCCATCTCCACCGGCACCCGCGCCCACTCCTCGATCGCGTAGCGACCGACGAGGCCGGCGTGGTAGGAGGTGCCGCAGGCGACGATCACGATCCGCTTCGCCTCGCGCAGGAACTCGTCCGATAGCTCGACGTCGGAGAGGTCGACCCCATCCGCCTCGGGCAGGCGGTCGGTGACCGTCTCGGCGACGGCGTCGGCCTGTTCGTGGATCTCCTTCAGCATGAAGGTCTCGTAGCCGCCCTTCTCGGCGGCGTCGGCGTCCCAGGTGACCTCTTCGGTGCCTCGCTCGACAGGGTTTCCCCCGGTGTCGGTCACCCGCACCGCGCCGGCTTCGATTTCGACGATCTCGCCGTTTTCGATCGGCATCGCCGTGCGGGTGTCGGCAAGGAAGGCGGGGATCGCGGAGGCGAGGAAGGCCTCCCCCTCGCCGACGCCGGCGACCAGCGGGCACTCCTTGCGGGCGCCGATCAGGCGCCCGGGCTCATCGGCGTGCATGGCGACGAAGGCGTAGTGGCCGCGCAGCTCGGCGTAGGCGGCGCGGACGGCGGCGGCGAGGTCGCCGTCGTAGTGCCGCGCGATCAGGTGGGCGACGACCTCGGCGTCGGTCTCCGAGGTGAAGGCCTTGCCTTCGTCCTGGAGTCGGCGGCGCAGCTCCGAGTGGTTCTCGACGATCCCGTTGAGGACGATGTGGACGCGGCCGGAGCTGTCGTCGTGCGGGTGGGCGTTCGCCTCGGTGACCCGGCCGTGGGTGGCCCAGCGGGTGTGGGCGATCCCGGTCTCGGCCGGCGGCAGCGCCCCGGCGCCGTTGCTGGCGCGGGCGTCGACCGCCGCCCGCAGGTTCGCCAGGTTGCCGACCGCGTGGACGCTCTCCACCTCGCCGTCGGCGAGCACGGAGAGGCCAGCGGAGTCATAGCCCCGGTATTCGAGCTTTTCCAGCCCCGAGAGCAAGAGCTCCTCGCAGGGGCGGGCGCCCACGTATCCGACGATGCCGCACATAGAAGGCGAGTAAGGGTAGAGGGCGCCGCCTGCGGGGGCCCTAGGCGAGCTCGGCGCGGACGAGATCGGCCAGCCGCTGCGCCGTTCCCTCGGCCTCGTCGGCAGTGGGCGCCTCGACCATCACCCGCACCAGGGGCTCGGTGCCGGAGGGCCGCAGGAGGACGCGGCCGCGTCCCTCGAGCCCCTCGCTCTCCCGCTCGACCGCCTCCCAGACGGGGGCGGCACCGGCGATCGCCTCGCGCTCGGCGACCTTGACGTTGATCAGGACCTGGGGCAGCTTCTCCATCGGGACGGCGTCCTCGAGACGGGCCCCGCCCAGCTCCCGCATCGTCATCAGCGCCGCCGCGACCCCGTCGCCGGTGGCGACGAAGTCGGAGGCGATGATGTGGCCAGACTGCTCGCCGCCCAGAGGCCAGCCGCGTTGCCGCATCTCGTCGATCACGTAGCGGTCGCCGACCTGGGTCACCGCCACCTCGATCCCGGCCTCCGCCATCGCCTGGTGGAAGCCAAAGTTGCTCATCACGGTCACCACGACGCCGCCGTTCAGCTCGCCGCGCGCCGCCATCCCGCGGGCCGCGAGGGCGATCAACTCGTCGCCGTCGTGGACGCGGCCGGAGCCGTCGACGGCGAGGACGCGGTCGCCGTCGCCGTCGAAGGCGAAGCCGATCTCCGCATCCGACGAGGAAACCCGCTCGGCCAGGGCCCCCATGTGAGTGGAGCCGCAGCCGGCGTTGATGTTGCGGCCGTCGGGCTCGCCTCCGATCGTCTCGACCTCGGCGCCGAGGCGCTCGAAGATCGCCGGCGCGGCGCGGAAGGTGGCGCCGTGGGCGCAGTCGAGGACGACCTTGCGGCCGGAGAGGTCGAGCGGGAAGGCCGCCTCCAGCTCCCGCAGGTAGTCGTCGAGGCCGCCGTTCAGCTCGCGCACGCGGCCGGCCTGCTCGGCCGCCGGCGCCTGCTCGACCAAGGCCTCGATCCGGGCCTCGGCCTCGTCGGCGAGCTTGACTCCGCGGCCATCGAAGAACTTGATCCCGTTGTCGTGGAAGGGGTTGTGCGAGGCGGAGACGACGGCGGCGAGGTCGAGGCCGAGGCGGCGGACGAGGATCGCCGCGGCGGGCGTCGGCAGGACGCCGCCGAGCAGCGCATCGCCACCGGCGGCGGCGATTCCCGCAGCCAGCGCCGACTCCAGCATCGGGCCGGACTCGCGCGGGTCGCGGACGATCAGCACCTGCGGGCGCTGTGCCTCCAGCGAGGCGGTCGTCGCCCGTCCCAGGGCGGTCGCCAGCTCGGCGGTAAGGAAGGTGCCAGCCTCTCCCCGGACCCCGTCGGTTCCGAAGAGCTTGCGCGCGGTCGTCAAGCCGCCCCCGTCAGCGCTTGCTGAACTGAGGCCGCTTACGAGCCTTCTTCAAGCCCGCCTTGCGGCGCTCCTTGACGCGCGCGTCGCGGGTGAGGAAGCCGCGGCGCTTGAGGTCGCCGCGCAGCTCGGAATCGATCTCGGTCAGCGCCCGGGCGATGCCGTGGCGGACCGCGCCGGCCTGGCCGCTGATGCCGCCGCCGTGGACACGGACGCGGACGTCGACGTTGCCCTCGTAGCCGGAGACCGCGAGCGGCTGCTTGGCCATCGTCTGGTGCAGGGGCCGCGGGAAGAACTCCTCGATGCTGCGGTTGTTGATCGTGATCTCGCCCTTGCCCGGAAGCAGGGTGACGCGGGCGATCGCGCTCTTGCGCTTGCCGGTGGCGAGGAAGCGGGCGCCTTTCTCCATTTTCGCGGGGGCGCGGCTGGCAGCGGCGGTATCGTCCTCCTCGGCTGCGGCCAGCGCGGCTTCGCGACGCGCTTTCTCTTCTTCCTC
Source organism: Solirubrobacterales bacterium (assembly GCA_045805765.1). Classification (GTDB taxonomy): domain Bacteria; phylum Actinomycetota; class Thermoleophilia; order Solirubrobacterales; family 70-9; genus VAYN01. Next base: position 4,880 of record JBJMKN010000087.1, on the reverse strand, counting down.
GGCTTCTAGGCGCGCTTTCTCCTCGGCGCTCAGCTCGGGTTTGTCCATCTCGACCAGGATCGGCTCCAGGTCGGCGCCGGGGATGACGTCTTTCTTTTTCTCCTCGGCTTTGGGCTTCTCAGCCGGGGGCTCAGGGGGAGCCTCCTCGGTCTGCTCCTCGACGACGGGCTCCTGGTCAGCCTCGGGGGCAGTCACCTCCTCAGCTACCGGATCCTCGGACGGCTGCTCCTCAGCGGCGTCTGCCGTGGGTGGCGACGATGGCGAATTCTCCGGCTCTGCCGGAGAATCGCTATCGGAGACAGGACCCGCGGCCCCAGCGTCCTGGCCCTGATCCTCAGTCGTCTCGTCTTTTTTCTGCTCGTCGTCCATCAAGTTCAGTCGGTCTCCATCGTTTTCGGCTGCTGCGCCGCGTGGGGGTGGTCCGGCCCGGCGTAGACCTTCAGCTTCGTCAGCTGCTGGCGGGCGAGGCGGTTGCGCGGCAGCATCCCCTTCACGGCCTTGCGGATCACTTCCTCCGGCTTACGGTCGAGCATCTCGCCGAGCGTCCGGGACTTGATCCCGCCGGGGTAGCCGCTGTGGCGGTAGTAAGTCTTCTGCGCCAGCTTGTCGCCGGTGACCCGGATTTTCTCCGCGTTGATGACGACGACGAAGTCGCCGGTGTCTATATGCGGGGTGTACTCGGGCTTGCGCTTGCCGCGCAGAGTGTCGGCGATCTGCGTCGCCAGCCGGCCCAGGGTCTTGCCCTCGGCATCGACGACGTACCAGTCGCGCTGGCGGTTGGCGGGAGTGGCTACAAAGGTCTTCATCGCGCAAAAACCGCGCGGCTCTTCCCACGCGGCCGGGGGATGATAGCCGCATCGCGGCGCGCAGGGGTCTCCGGACGGTTGCTTATACTGCCGCCCGAGCAATAGCCGAATCCCGTGCAGGCCACTGTGCGGGAGCGGAGGAACCGAAGAGGCCTTGCAGGTCTCAGGGGCGAATCGGACGAAACCAGTCCGTAGCGCAGCTCTTTCAGCGCGAGCCCGTCAGCTAACTCCGCAGGCGATGGAAAGAGAGGGCTAGCGGTTTGTACAAAGGGTTCGTCCGGTCAAGCGTGGCCGGCCAGATATGCGTAGCGGCCTTGGTCGCGATCCTCGCCTGCTTCACGGGCGCGGCCGCGGCGACCACCGGCGGCGCCGGCACTCCGGGCGCGGCGCCGACCGCCAAGGGCAGCCCCGACGGCGCCCCCGCCGCCTCGCCGAGCGCGGGCACGATCTCCCTCGTCGCCGGCGCCACGAGCCCGCGCAAATCCTTCTACTTCGGCTACCGCTACCCCCGCCTCAGCTACACGATCTCCAGCACCCAGGCCGAAAACGACCTCCAGATCGACGTCGTCAACTCCGCCGGCGAAGTCGTCAAGACCTTCTACCGGGAAAACGTCGCCCCGGACCTCGAAAGCAAGGTCCGCTGGGACGGGATGACGAACGAAGGGCGTCCGGCCCGCAACGGCCGCTACAGCTTCCGGATCAGCCCGCAGTCGCCCACCGCCACCGCTCCGGCCGCGCGCAAGGCCTCGAGCTCGACCACCCTCAGCCTCGCCTTCGCCTTCTACGGCTACGCCTTCCCGATCCTCGGCGACCACGAATACGGGATGAGCGCCGGCCGCTTCGGCGCCGGGCGCAGCGGGCACACCCACCAGGGCCAGGACGTGATGGCCGCCTGCGGCACCCCGCTCGTCGCCGCCCGCGGCGGCCAGGTCCAGTACTCGGGCTACCAGGGCGCGGCCGGCAACTACGTCGTCATCGACGGCCGCGGCACCGGCGATGACTTCATGTACGCGCACCTGGCGGAACCCTCTCCGCTCTCCACCGGCGACACGGTCCGCACCGGGCAGCCGATCGGGGTGGTCGGCGAAACCGGCGACGCCAGCGGCTGCCACCTCCATTTCGAGATGTGGGGCGCGCCCGGCTGGTACGAGGGAGGCTCCCCCTTCGATCCGCTCTCCTACCTGCAGAAGTGGGACGCCTACTCCTGAGGCCGGACCGGCTCGGCATCGCCAGGTTTCGCCCCCTGAGCACCACTTTTAGGGGAATCTCGTGTTCTAGATTGATCCAGCTGAATGGTTTATACGTATTTACTGCAATCACGAACGCAGTAGTACTAGCCATTCTCACCCCAAGGAGCGGATCATGAAGGAGCCAGTTCCAGATCTCATCGATCAACGCCTCGTCCGGTCGCTCGCCCACCCTCTCCGCATTCGCATTCTCGAGCTCCTCACCGATCACGTGGCAAGCCCGAACGCGATCGCCAACGAACTGGAGGCCGCCCTCGGCGACGTCGCGTACCACACGCGCGCGCTCGATCGCTATGGCGCCCTCGAGCTGATCGAAACGGCGCAGCGGCGTGGCGCGACCGAGCACTTCTACAAGGCAAAGCCCGGTGCCTTCGTCGGCGGCCCGCCCTGGCGCAAAGTCCCGCAGTCGGTGCGCGGCGGCATCTCAGCCGCAACTCTGCAGACCTTCCTCGACAAGGCGATCGCCGCGCTCGAGGCCGGCACCCTCGACGGCCGCGAGGACACGGTCTTCCGCTGGATGCCGCTCTTCCTCGACGAGCGAGGGTGGAAAGAGGTCGTCGCGATTCAGGAAGAGGCAACCAAGCTGATGCTCGCCGCCCACCTCCGCAGCCAGGACCGGCTCAGCGAGACCGGCGGCAAAGGCGCGGTCTCAACTGTGGTCGGACAGGCGGCGTTCGAGACGGCGAGGTCGGTGGAAGCGGCTTAGTTGGGAACAGAACTTCAAAGACTGTCGCCAGGAGGGACGGGTGTCCCCTGGCCGACCGGCGTCATGTTCCTCGCCCTATCCACTCATTGAGAGATTCCGCGCGTCGGCGAGGAACCCAGGAAGGTCAGGGGACACCCGTCCCTCCCTACCGCAAGCGGCCTGCTACTCCCACTCGATCGTCGCCGGGGGCTTTGAGGAGATGTCCAGGGCGACTCGGTTTACGTCGCGGATCTCGTTGATTATGCGGTTGGAGACGCGCTCGAGGAGGTCGTAGGGGAGGCGGGCCCAGTCTGCCGTCATCGCATCGTCGGAGGTGACGGCGCGGATCACGATCGGGTAGGCGTAGGTGCGGCCGTCGCCCTGGACGCCGACCGAGCGGACGACCGGGAGGACGCAGAAGGACTGCCAGAGCTGGCGGTAGAGCTCGGCGGCGCGGATCTCCTCCTGGAGGATCGCGTCGGCGGCGCGGAGGATGTCCAGCCGCTCTTTGTTGACCTCGCCGCCGACGATCCGGATCCCGAGGCCGGGGCCGGGGAACGGCTGGCGCCAGACCATCCGCTCGGGCAGGCCAAGCTCGGCGCCGACCGCCCGCACCTCGTCCTTGAAGAGCATCCGCAGCGGCTCGACCAGCTCGAACTCGAGGTCGTCGGGGAGGCCGCCGACGTTGTGGTGGGACTTGATCGTCGCCGCGTGGTCGGAGCCGCCGGACTCGATCACGTCGGAGTACAGCGTGCCCTGGACCAGATAGCTGACGTCCTCGAGCTTCGCCGCCTCCTCCTCGAAGACGCGGATGAACTCGGTGCCGATGATCTTCCGCTTCGTCTCGGGGTCCTCGACCCCGGCGAGCTTGGCGAGGAAGCGCTCTTCGGCGTCGACGTGGACGAGCGGAATCCCGAACTGGCTGAAAGCCTCGACCACCTGCTCGGCCTCGTTCATCCGCATCAGGCCGTGGTCGACGAAGACGCAGGTGAGCTTGTCGCCCACCGCCTTGTGGACGAGCAGCGCCGCGACCGAGGAGTCGACTCCTCCGGAGAGGCCGCAGATCACCTTGCCGTCGCCGACCTGAGCCTGGACCTTCTCCACCTGCTCGGCAATCACCGACTGCGGCGACCACTGCTCGGTGCAGCCGGCGACGTCACGGAGGAAGCGGGTGAGGATCTCGGTCCCGTAGGGGGTGTGGACGACCTCGGGGTGGAACTGGATCCCGTAGAGGCCACGGTCGGGTAGCTCGTAGGCGGCAACCGGGGAGCCGGGGCTGGAGGCGAGGGCGGTGAAGCCGTCGGGCGCCTCGAAGACCGCGTCGCGGTGGCTCATCCAGCAGCTCTGCTCCTCCGGCAGCCCACCGAGCAGCCTGCCGCCGTCGTCGCGGAGGACCAGGTCGGTGCGGCCGAACTCCCCCGTCTCCGCCGACTCGACCCTTCCGCCCAGCGCCAGCGCCATCGCCTGCATCCCGTAACAGATGCCCAGGGTGGGGATGCTGAGGTCCAGCAGCTGCGTAGGGAACTTGGGCGCCCCCGGCTCGTAGACCGACGCAGGCCCGCCCGAAAGCACCAGCCCTTTCGGGTTCCGCTCCCGAATCTTCTCGACGTCGGTGTTGGCCGGCAGAAGCTCGGCGAAGACGCCGCATTCGCGGATCCGCCGAGCAATCAACTGGGAGTACTGGCCCCCGAAGTCGAGGACCAGCACCTCCTCAACCGCCCGCGCGGCATCCGCGAGCGGTTGCTCGCGGATATCTGCGACGGACTGCTCAGTCATCCGAGACGGCAACTCCAGTCGAGACGGCAGCACGGCCGTTGGAGCCCATCCCGACCGACTGCTCGTTCTGGAGCTTCTTGCCCTCGCTCATCAACGCGGGAGCGACCATCACCTCGGCCCGCTGGAAGGAGCGGATGTCCTCGTAGCCGCAGGTCGCCATCGAAGTGCGGAGCGCCCCGATCAGGTTGAACGTACCGTCGTTCTCCTGCGCCGGCCCGAGCAGGATCTCCTCCATCGTGCCGTCCTGCTTGGTCGAGACGCGGGTGCCTCGCGGTAGCGAGGGATGGAAGGTCGCCATGCCCCAGTGGAAGCCGCGTCCGGGCGCCTCCTTCGCGCGGGCGAGCGGAGAACCGACCATGACCGCGT
>JBJMKN010000086.1:0-2690 GCA_045805765.1 Solirubrobacterales bacterium | reverse complement strand
CGTGGCGCGTTGGTGATGAAGGTCTTCGAGCCGTTGATCACGTACTCGTCGCCGTCGCGGATCGCAGTCGTGCGGATGCCGGCGACGTCGGAGCCGGCCCCGGGCTCGGTGATCCCCAGGCAGCCGACCTTCTCGCCCTTGATCCCCGGGACGAGATAGCGCTGCTTTTGCTCCTCGGTGCCGAGCAGGTGGACGGGCGGTAGCACCATGTCGGTCTGAACCGCAAACCCCATGTTGGTCCCGCCCGAGCCGGAGTAGCTCATGCACTCGGCGCGGACCAGCGAGTAGTAGTAGTCGCCGCCCTGGCCGCCGTACTCCTCCGGGAAGCAGAGGCCGAGGAAGCCGAGCTCACCGGCGCGCTTCATCTTCTCGCTCGGCCAGTAGGTGTCCTCCCATTCGTTGCGGTGAGGCCACAACTCCTTTTTCACCCACGACTCCATCGACTCGCGCAGGTCTTCGTGCTCCTGGCTGAAGATGAAGTGCTTGCGCCCTGCTGCATGGTCGGGCTTGATGACGCTGGAGCCGTCGGTTGCGGTCGCCACTGTCTCTCTCCTCTAGTTGTTCCCTTGAGCGAAGTGGACAGTAGCACTTCCTACTTTCAGCTTGCTATGGTCTCGGCGGATGCCCCAGGGAGAGAGTCAGTGGAGCGGCGAGAAGGTCGCCTACGAGGTCGCCGGAGGCGTCGCCACGGTGACGCTGAACGACCCGGAGAAGCGCAACATGCTCTCGGGGCAGATGCTTAGCGAGCTGGTCGAGGCGATGAAGCTGGCCAAAGCCTCCGAGGATGTCCGCGCTGTCGTCCTCACCGGCTCCGGCGAGAAGGTCTTCTGCGCCGGCGCCGACCTCGGCGGGTTCGCCGCCGACGTGCCGCTCGTCGCCAAACACTTCGCAACTGACCTCTTCCTTGAGTTCTTCCGGCTGATGCCGCGGCTCGGCAAGCCCTCGCTCTGCGCCGCCAACGGCCACGTCCTCGCCGGGGGCATGGGCCTGGCGCTCTCCTGCGACCTGGTGATCGCCAAAGAAGGGGCGACCTTCGGCACGCCGGAGATCAACGTCGGCGCCTTCCCCTACATGATCATGTCGATCATCTACCGCAACGTCCCGCGGAAGAAGGTCAACGAGATGATGCTGCTGGGGGAGCGGCTCTCGGCCGAGCAGGCGGTCGAGTGCGGGCTCGCCAACAAGGTGGTCCCGGCGGCTGAGTTCGACGCCGCGGTCGCCGAGTGGGCGAGCAAGCTCGCCTCGAAAAGCCCGGTGCTGATGCGGCTCGGCCACGACGCGATGTACCGCCAGCAGGACATGGCGCTGGACGATGCGCTCGAGTTCCTGCGCTCCCAGCTCTCCCTCACCTTCACGACCGAGGACATCGTCGAGGGGGTCACCGCCTTCTTCGAGAAACGCGACCCGCAGTGGAAAGGCCGTTAGTGGCAAGCACCGAGCAAGAGCCGAAGAACCTGCTTCCCGGCACGGCGCCGCTGGCCGACCTGACCGCGCAGCTGCACGAGCGGCGCGCCAAGGCGAAGCTCGGCGGCGGCAAGGAGAAGATCGCCAAGCAGCACGACCGCGGCAAGCTCACCGCCCGCGAGCGGATCGACCTCCTCGTCGACGAGGGCACCTTCGTCGAGATGGGGATCCACGGCCGCCCGCACTTCGCCCAGCGGGCGATGGACGGGGTCGAGGCGCCGGCCGACGGCGTCGTCACCGGCTGGGGCGACGTCGACGGCCGCGCCACCTGCATCGCCGCCTACGACTTCACGGTCATGGCCGGCTCGATGGGGATGACCGGGGAGCTCAAGGTCACCCGCCTGCGCGAGATGGCGCTGCAGAAGCGAATGCCGTTCATCTGGCTGCTCGACTCGGCCGGCGCCCGCATCCAGGAGGCGGCGGGGTCGCTCTTCGCCGGCTCCGGCTTCCTCTTCCGCGAGGAGGTCGAAATGTCGGGCGTTGTCCCGATGGTCGCGGCGATGATGGGCCCCTGCGCCGCCGGCACCGCCTACATCCCGGCGCTCTCGGACTTCGTCCCGATGGTCTCCGGCCAGGGCGCGATGGCGCTCGCCGGCCCGCACCTGACCAAAGCCGTGACCGGCGAGGAGATCTCGATGGAGGACCTTGGCGGCGCCAAGGTCCACTGCCGCAAGTCAGGAGTGGGGGACCTCGAGGTGGCCGACGACGAGGAGTGCATCGCCGCCGTCCGCAAGTACCTCTCCTACTTCCCGGGCAACTGTGAGGAGCGGCCGCCGGTGGTCGACGTCTCCGACCCAATCGAGCGCGCCTCGGAGAAGCTGATGGAGATCGTTCCCGAGTCGCCGCGGCAGCCCTACGACATGTACGACGTGATCGGCGAGATCGTCGACGACGGCGAGTGGTTCGACCTGAAGCCGAAGTTCGCCAAGACCCTGATCACCTGCTTCGCCCGCTTCGGCGGCCAGCCGGTCGGGATCGTCGCCAACCAGCCGAAGCAGCTGGCCGGGATCCTCGACAACGACTCAGCCGACAAGGCCGCCCGCTTCATCAACCTCTGCGACGCCTTCAACGTCCCCCTGGTCTTCCTCCAGGACGTGCCCGGCTTCATGGTCGGCTCGAAAGTCGAGCACGCCGGGATCATCCGCCACGGGGCGAAGATGCTCTACGCGGTCAGCCGCGCCACGGTGCCGAAGGTGACTGTCGTCGTCCGCAAGGCCTACGGCGCC
>JBJMKN010000085.1:0-2900 GCA_045805765.1 Solirubrobacterales bacterium | reverse complement strand
AGCGCCGCCGCCGTCGCGGCGACCGCGGCCGGCGAAGGGCGCCCGTCCGGCTCCTACGCGGGAGAATTCGGCGTCGCCCAGGCGAACCGCCTGCTGAACCGGGCTGGATTCGGACCCGCACCCGGCCAGGCGGAGGCGCTGGTCGGCCTGGGACTGGTGGGCGCGGTCCAGTCCCTGACCCGCCCGAGTGGCGCCGCCATCCTCTCCGGCCCACCCCCGGTCGACGACGAAGGCCACCCGATCGCCCCCGCCGACATCTGGGGCCACGACCACCTCTGGTGGCTCGACCGGATGATCCGCACCAGCCAGCCCCTGGTCGAGCGGATGGCGCTGGTCTTCCACGACTGGTTCGCGACCTCCAACGCGAACGTCTCGACGACGCAGCAGATGATCGACCAGTCCAACCTGTTCCGCAGCCGCTGGCCCGGGTCCTTCCTCGACCTCTTCCGGGCGGTGACGGTCGACCCGGCGATGCTGCAGTGGCTGAACGGCAACGAAAACGACAAGTGGGCGCCGAACGAGAACTACGCGCGGGAGATGATGGAGCTGTTCAGCCTCGGCGCCGACCGCGGCGCCTACAGCGAGGACGACATCCGCGAACAGGCGCGGGCGCTGACCGGGTGGCGCAACGACTGGGGGGACCTCGGCGCCTACAACTTCCGCTTCGACCCGAAACGACACGACACGGAGACGAAGACGGTCTTCGGCCGCACCGGCAACTGGGGCTGGGAAGACGCCTGTCGCCTCTGCGTCGAGCACCCGCTCCACCCCTCGTTCTTCGTCGAGAAGCTGTGGAGCTACTTCATCCCGACGCCGCCGTCCGCGGCGGCGCGCGAGCAACTGGAAGCCACTTACACCGGCTCCGGCTGGCAGATCCGCCCGGTGCTGGAGGAAATCCTGATGCGGCCGGAGCTCTACGAGGGGCCGCCGATGGTGAAGCCGCCGGTCGTGCAGCTCGCCTCGATGCTGCGCGCGCTCGGACGCCCGGTCGACACCGGGGCCTGGGTCTGGCTCTGCGAAGAGGCCGGACAGCGTCTCTTCTGGCCGCCGAACGTCTCCGGCTGGGACGACGGGCGCTGGCTCGACACCTCGCGGATGCGGGCGCGCTGGAACATGGTCACGTATGCGCTCGAGGAGGTCTCGGTCGACGCCTGGAGCGACGACTACAGCACCATCGAGACCCCTGAGGAAGCGCTCGCCCGCGCCCTCGCCGCCTGGGGCTTGCCGGAGTTGCGCTCCGAGCACCGCGAAGAGCTGCTCGACTTCGGGCGGCGCAGCGAGAGCCTGATCTTCGCCAACTGGCAGAAGGGCCCCTACCGGGCGCTGCGCCAGAACGCCCTCCTGCAGCTGATCGGCGTCAGCCCGGACCTGGTGCTGCAATGAGCGCACACCGTCCCGGCCACTCCTGCTGCAGCGGCTACACCCGCTCCCAGCTCCTACGCTCGGCCGCCGCCGAAGCCGGCAAGGGGCTGCCGGCGATCGAGCCGGGGATGCCGGAGCCGGCCGGCACCGGCCTCTCGCGCCGCAGCTTCCTCTCCCGCAGCGCCGGGATGGCGCTGGCGGTCTACGGCGCCTCGAAGATCCCGCTCTCGGCGTTTGAGCCCGGGATCGCCCAGGCCGCGCAGGGCGAGAAGATCCTCGTCTCGGTCTTCTTCGACGGCGGCATCGACGCGCTCAGCGTCCTCGCGCCGGTCGGCGACTCGCGCTACCAGCAGCTGCGGCCGAACCTCGCCCTGCCCCCGGGCGCCGGCCCGAGCTTCAGCGAGGACCCGAGCCTGCAGTGGCACCCCGCCGCGGCCGCGCTCGCGACCCTGCACGGCGAGGGCAAGGTCAGCGCCTTCCCGGCGATCGGCTACGACCACCCCGACCAGTCCCACTTCACCTCCCGCCACTACTACGAGATCGGCGAGCTCCAGGTCGGCTACCGGACCGGCTGGCTGGGGCGCTACCTCGACGCGGTCGGCGACGACGAGAACCCGCTGCAGGGCCTCTCGCTCGACGGCTCGCTCTCGCCGATGATCGCCACTGCCGAAAAGCCGGTGGCGGCGATCGACAGCGTCGACGGCTACGACCTCTGGGCGCGGGTCGACGACCCGATCACCGACGAGATGTTTCGCAGCTTCGCCCGCTTCGGCTCGCTGCCCTCCGACTCGCCCGGCCTCGCCCAGGTGCGGCGCGCCGCTTCGCAGACCGACAAGCTGCGCCAGGACCTCGCCGGCGTCGGCGAGTTCAGCAGCCCGGTCGCCTATCCCGACAACTGGTTCTCCCACAAGCTCGCGGGCCTCGCCGCCTACATCGCCGTCGGCCTGCCGATCCGGGTGGCGACGATCCGCGCCCCCGGCGGCTACGACACCCACGCTGACCAGGCCGGCGACCTCGAAGACAGCCTGCGCGAGACCTGCGAGGGGATTCTCGCCTTCCAGCGCGACCTCGAGGCCCGCGGCCTCGCCGACCGGGTGATGGTCGAGATGTGGAGCGAGTTCGGGCGCCGGCCGGAAGAGAACGGCTCGCTCGGGACCGACCACGGGGCAGCCGGCTGCGCCTTCGTGATCGGCTCTCAGGCCAAAGGCGAGATGGTCGGCGAGTTCCCGGGGCTGGGGACGCTCGACGGCGACGACAACCTGCGGGCGACGAGCGACTTCCGCGGCATGTACTGCTCGCTGCTCGAGCAGTGGTTGGGGTTCGACGCCGAGGCGATCATCCCGGGTGCGGCGGGGTTCGCGCGGCCGGTGCTGGTGAAGGGGTGAGATTGGGGTTGGTGGCGGTCGTTCTCGCCGTCATACCCGCCAGAACCATGGCGGCGAGAGCGACCGCCACCAATCCCCGCCTCACGCCTTCACCAGCGTGGGCCGCGCAAAGCCCGCGGCGCCGGGGCTGATCGCTTCGGCGTCGTATCCCAG
>JBJMKN010000084.1:0-32124 GCA_045805765.1 Solirubrobacterales bacterium | reverse complement strand
ACTTCTTGAGCCTTCGTGAGAGGGGCACCCACCCCTCCTTCGACAGCGGCTCAGCTTCCAGTTTTTCACCGAGTCCGCGAAAAGCGTCGCTATACGAGCTTTTTCGCGGACTCGATGGATTTCGAAGCGCAGGGACTGTTGCCGGGAGGACGGGTGTCCCCTGGCCGACCGGCGTCCTGTTTCTCGCACTGACCACTCGTCGAGAGACAGTGAGTTTGCGGCGAGGAACCCAGGGAGGTCAGGGGACACCCGTCCTCCCTACCGGGAGCGGCTTGAGCCTCCCCTCTTGTGCATCCTTCAAGCACCCGCGGATCTCCGCCGATACAGGCCGGGATGTTCGACATCGATCCAGCGCTGCGCACGCTCATCGAGCGGGGGGGCTCTGACCTTCACATCAAGGTCGGGGTGCCGCCGACCGCGCGGCTGCATGGGGAGCTGGCTCCGCTGGAGGGTCATCAGCCGCTGACCCCGGCGGACACCGAAAAGGCCTTCCAGGACATGGCCGAGGTCCGCTCGTTGACCGAGTTCGAGGAATGCGGCGAGGCCGACTTCTCCTACTCGATCAAAGGGCTCTCGCGCTTCCGCGTCAACGCCTTCAAGCAGCGCGGCTCGATCTCGATCGTCTGCCGCGCGATCCCCTTCGACATCCGCTCGGTCGAGGACCTCGGCCTGCCGGATGTGGTGACGAAGCTGGCCGAGGAGCAGCGCGGGATCATCCTCGTCACCGGCACCACCGGCTCGGGCAAGAGCACGACGCTGGCGGCGATGATCGACCACATCAACCGGACGCGGACCGATCACATCGTCACCCTCGAGGACCCGATCGAGTACCTGCACCCGGACAAAAACTCGATCGTCAACCAGCGCGAAGTCGGCTCGGACACCGAAAGCTTCGCCCGCGCCATGCGCCGCGTCCTGCGTCAGGACCCCGACGTGATCCTGATCGGCGAGATGCGTGACGAGGAGACCGTCCGCACCGCCCTCTCGGCGGCCGAGACCGGACACCTCGTCCTCTCCACCGTCCACACCCTCGACGCGACCGAGACGATCAACCGCATCGTCGACTTCTTCCCGCCGCACCTCCAGCACCAGGCCAGGGTCATGCTCGCGGCGACCCTCAAGGGGGCGATCGCCCAGCGCCTAGTCCCCGACGTCACCGGCGACGGCCGCGTCCCCGCCTCGGAGATCCTCATCGTCACCGGCCGCGTCCAGGACCTGATCATGAACCCGGAGGAGACCGGCAAGATCACCGAAGTGATCGCCGAGGGCGAGTACTACGGCATGCGCACCTTCGACCAGTCCCTGATGCACTACGTGATGGAGGGCAAGGTGGCCGAGTCCGTAGCCCTCGAGTTCGCCTCCAACCCGCACGACTTCAAACTGATGCTGGCGGCGGGCGGCCAGCGCGCGAGCGGCATCGAGCAGCTCGCACCCGCAACTGACTAGGGCGGGTGTCCAGTTGAAAAAAGAGCTCGCACCGATCGGCTCAAGCTCAAGGCGGCAGTAGCCGATGGGAACGGCGATGCTCGCAATCGATCGCTTCATCCTGCTGATTCGCGATTTGCGGCGCAACGAGCGCGGCATGGCGCTCCCCACCGCGATCTTCGCAATGGTCGCGACGCTCGGTCTCGGTAGCGCGGCGGTGTTGTCTTCGGTGAACGCCCAGCAGGGGAGCCACCGCGACAGCGACTCGAAGAGCGCGATCGCCGCTGCCGACGCAGGTGCGAACATCGCCCTCTTGCGGCTGAACCGGTATGCGTCCGCACTCACGATGACGAACCCCTGCCTGTGGGTCAACGGCACCACCCTGGCACTCACCAAAGCCTCCGCCGATGGCTGGTGCCCGGAAGTCAAAGGGACCGTCGGGTCTTCCAGCTACGCGTATCGGACGACGCCCCTCGCCGCCACGGGAACGATGACGGTGGTTGCGACCGGCAGCGACGGCGTCGTCAGCCGCCGTGTGGCGGTCGGCTACAAAACCACGACGGTGGGCAGTGCCCTCGGCAACGAGGGCCTGATCGGCCTCGACGACATGCAGATAGACCAGAACGCCGACATCAAAGTCAGCGCTGGCACCAATGGAAATATCGCGATCGAAGAGAACGCGGACATCTGCGGCAACGTACGGCACGGAATCGGCAAAAAACCAACCTGGGGGAACAATTCCACCCAATGCCAAGGGTATGGCGTGACCGAAGGAAACGTCACCCTCCCTCCGGTCAGCTCGTTCATCCCAGCCAACATCGCAACCGTGAACAGCAACTACCGCCTCGTCACCTGCACCCAGACGAAACCGACGCGGAGCCCCACCGGCTGCCAGGAAGACACCTATACGGATGCCTGGGCGACGAACTCACCGTGGAACCCGAGTACTAGGACCCTGACCACGGGGATCAAGAGCACGATCACCCTCAGCGGTGGCGATTACTTCATGTGCAAGATGGTCCTCGGGAACAACTCCCACTTCGTGATGGGTTCGGGGGCGACCGTCCGGATCTTCTTCGACACCCCCGAGAACTGCAATCTCTCGGCCGGCGCGAAGCAGATCGATCTCAACAATGGCGGCGACATCACCGCCACCGATTACAACGCGGCGCTCGGCAAATTCAACATGCCGGGCTTCTACTTGATGGGCTCGCCAACGATCCCGACCAAGGTCGAAATCTCGAACAACAGCAGCGGCGTAAACGAATTCCTGCTCTACGCCCCGCAGTCCGAAATCCTGATCAAAAACAACGCCACCTACAAGGGCGTAATCGCCGGCAAGAAGGTTCATTTCGAAAAGGCGACCCTCGAACAGGACGACGGCTACGAACCGCCCCAGATTGGCGGCGCCACGATCTTCGAGCGCCAGTCCTTCGTCGAGTGCACTGGCTCGACCGGCTCGCCGCCGAACGCCAACTGCTGAGCCACCGCCACTGCGCGGGAATCTGCGTTCGGCTCTCAAGGCGATGCTCCTGACGGTCGATCTATAGGCGACCGTATGAGGGAGCAGCTGAACAACAACCCGGCCGTCCAGATCGGCGCCGTCGCCCTCCTGCTGGTCGTGGGCGCGATCTTCCTGATGACGAAAATGGGCGGGGGAGAAAGCTCCGAAGCCGAAGGTGGCGAAGTCAGCGCCTCGGTCAACGGCGTCTCCGCAACCGGCGCAACTCCTGGCGAAGCCGTCGAAGGGGCCGTCGAAACGCTTGAAGCCGGAGCCGCGCCGGCGCCCGTGACCCCTGCTGCGGTGCCCCCCGTGAAGACGCCCGAGAGCGTCGTCCGCGCCTTCGATTCCGGCGCCACCGTGGCCCTGCTCTTCGTCCGCGAGGGCGGAATCGACGACCGCGTCGTCCGTGGCACCACGGCGGTGCTTGCGTCGCTTCCCGACGTCGCCTCCTTCGTCATCCCTGCTGACGAAATCGCTCGGTACACCTCGGTTACCGCCGGCGTCGGCGTCGAACGCGTGCCGGCTCTCGTCGTGCTGACTCCGAAGCGTGAGGACCAGGGGGTGCCGACCGGCTCGGTCCTCTACGGCTACCAGACTCCTGCCACCGTCCGCCAGGCGATCATCGACGCCGGCTACAAAGGGCCGACGCTCGACTACCACCCGTGAGCATGGGCTCCAACGAGTACCCGGGCCACTTGCGGCCGGTACCCGATTCCGGAGACTCGACCGCGCCTAAGCTCGATCCCGAAGCCGGCGGAACGCCGGGGCTGACCGCGCCGGTCTCACGAGGTCGGTCCGCCGGATTCATCACCGACGTCCTCATCGAGCTCGGTTGTGTCAGTCAGGAGCGCGTCGACCAGGCGATAGAAGCCGCCCGCACGGCTGGTGCCCCTCCCGAGGCGCTGCTGCTGACCGAAGGCGTGATCAACGGCGACCAGCTCTCCCGGGCTATCGCCGAGCGCTACGGCCTCGATCACATCGACCTCTCGGCCTACCAGGTGGACATGGCCGCGGCCAACCTGATCGCCGTCAACACCGCCCGTCGCTACCGGGCCCTGCCGGTCGGCTTCGTCGACAAGCAGACGCTCTTGGTGGCGATGGCCGACCCGACCAATGTCCTCGCCGTCGACGACATTCAGATCGCGACCGGCCTCGATTGCCGCGTCACCGTCGCCGCCGAGGAGGACATCGAAGCGCTGATCGTGCGGCTCAACACCTTGCAGAGCGCCGTCAGCGAGGCGGTGGTCGAAGGGGAGGAGGAGGCTGGGGACGAGCTCGCTGAAGTCGCTGATTTCGAAGTAAGCGCCGAAGACGCGCCGGTCATCAAGCTCGTCTACAGCATCCTCGGCCAGGCGGTGGGGGAGGGGGCGTCCGACATCCACTTCGAGCCCGCCGAGGGGGAAATGCGGGTCCGCTTCCGGATCGACGGCGTCCTCCGCGAGGCCGCTCACGTGCCGAGCAGGATGGTCAGCGCCGTGATCTCCCGCGTGAAGATCATGAGCGACCTCAACATCGCCGAGAAGCGGGTTCCCCAGGACGGCCGGGTCAGCGTCACCGTCGAGGCGAAAAAGGTCGACCTCCGCGTCACCACCCTGCCGACGCAACGCGGCGAGGGGGCGACGATCCGCATCCTCGACAAAGAAAACGCGCAGCGGACGCTGGACGAACTGGGGATGGACGGGGACTCTCGCGGTCGTTTCCAAGACGCCTTCGGGCAGGCCTACGGCGCCGTCCTCGTCACGGGGCCGACTGGCTCGGGTAAGAGCACGACCCTCTACGCGGCCCTGCGGGAGATGAACACCGTCGACAAGAAGATCATCACGATCGAGGACCCGGTCGAGTACCAGCTCGACGGCGTCAGCCAGATCAACGTCAACCGCAAGGCGGGCCTCGACTTCGCCACCGGGCTGCGGTCGATCCTCCGCGCCGACCCCGACGTGGTGATGGTGGGTGAGATCCGCGACGGCGAGACGGCGCGGATCGCGATCGAGGCTGCGCTGACCGGCCACATGATGCTCTCGACCCTCCACACCAACGACGCCCCGGGCGCGATCACCCGTCTCGCGAAGATGGGCATCGAGTCCTTCCTCACCGCCTCTTCGGTCGACTGCGTCGTCGCCCAGCGGCTCGCCCGCAAGCTCTGCTCGCACTGCAAGCGCCGCACCGTCGTCCCACCTGAGGCTCTCGGTGAGATGGGGATGCGGGTCGGCGGCGATCTCGAGGCATACGAACCGGTCGGCTGCGCGCGCTGCACCCAAAGCGGTTACCGCGGCCGGGTCGGGATCTACTCGGTGATGAAAATGAGCGAGCGGATCAAAGACATGACCGTCTCGCAGGCCGCTGAGGCCGACATCGGGACGGCAGCGCGGGAGGAGGGCATGCTGACCCTTCGCGAGGACGGGCTTCGCAAGGTGCGGGCGGGCCAGACCAGCCTCGAGGAGATCCTCAGGGTCACCGCCTGACGGCGCAGATTCTTTCGGGACTCCAGTTTCTCGGTCAGATGCCGATCTAATCCCCGATGTCCTTCGACTTCTCAGAGGTGCTGCGACGGATGGTCGAGGCGAGGGCCTCGGACGTCCACCTGACTGCTGGCTTCCCGCCCGCGATGCGGGACAAGGGGAAGATCATCCCGATGGAGGGGTTCCCGGTGCTCGGCACCCAGGAGACCCGCGAGGTCGTCTTCAGCATCCTCAACGACGACCAGCGCAAACGCTTCGAGAACAACAAACAGCTCGATTTCGCCTACGCGATCCCGAACGTCGCCCGCTTCCGCGTCAACTGCTTCATGCAGCGAGGGGCCGTGAGCGCCGCCTTCCGGCTGGTGCCCCAGGAGATTCCTTCGCTCGACTCGCTGAAAGTCCCGCAGATCCTGCGTGAGCTGACCCAGAAACCGCGAGGGTTTGTCCTCGTCACCGGCCCAACCGGCTCGGGCAAGAGCACGACGCTGGCGGCGATGCTCGACGTGATCAACCGCGAGCGCCAGGACCACATCCTCACGATCGAGGACCCGATCGAGTTCCTGCACCAGCACAAAAGCTCGATTGTCAACCAGCGCGAGATCGGCTCCGACGCCGAGGACTTCGCGCTCGGGCTGAAAGCCGCGCTGCGAGAGGATCCCGACGTGATCCTGGTCGGCGAGATGAGGGACCTGGAGACGATCGCCACGGCCCTTACCGCAGCCGAGACGGGCCACCTCGTCTTCGCCACCCTGCACACCCAGTCGACCGCGCAGACGGTTGACCGGATCATCGACGTCTTCCCTCCCCAACAGCAGGGGCAGGTGCGGACCCAGCTCTCGATCGCGCTGCAGGGCATCGTCACCCAGCAGTTGCTGGAGACCGCCGACGGTGTCGGCCGCACCGTTGCCTCCGAGGTACTGGTGCCGACGCCGGCGATTCGCAATCTGATCCGCGAGGGCAAGACCCACCAGATCTACGCAGCTATCCAGACCGCCGGCGCTGTCGGCATGCAGACGATGGACGCCGACCTCGCCCGCCTGGTCCGCGCCGGGACGATCACGCGCTCGCTGGCAGAGCAGCGTGCCTCGGTCCCGGAGGAGCTGAAGCGACTGCTCGGGGGCGGCCTGGCCGAAGGCGGCTATGCGGCTGACGGGAACGGCTACACGCCGCAGACGCCCAACTACGTCCAGCAGGGGCAGTAGCGGATGGCCGCTGCCACGACCTTTGCTTTCCGGGCAATGGATGGAGGCGGTGTCGCCACCGCCGGCGAAATCGAGGCCGAGTCGAAGGCCCAGGTAGGCGAGCAGCTGCGTCAGCGCGGCCTGATCGTGCTCGACGTCTCGGAGAAGTCCGAGCCCTTCAAGATCGAGCAGCTCTGGCAGACCTGGAAAGGCATCGACATGCGGGAGCTGTCGATCTTCTCCCGCCAATTCGCGACGCTCGTCGCTTCCGGCATGCCGATGCTGCGAAGCCTCCACACTCTCGAGGAGCAGACGCAGGATGAGCGAATCAAAGCGGCGATCGGCGGGATTCGCGCCGACGTCGAGGCGGGCAGCTCCCTGGAGCAGGCGATGGAGCGCCACCCCGAAGTCTTCGACCGCCTCTACCGGGCGATGGTGCGGTCCGGAGAGCAATCGGGTCAGCTCGAGGACGCGCTCGACCGGATCGCCTACCAGGTGGAGAAATCCGACTCGCTGAGGCGGCAGGTGAAATCGGCGATGATGTACCCGGCGCTGATCTTCGGGTTTGCAATGGTCGTCCTGATCGCGATCGTCGCCTTCGTGATCCCCACCTTCGTCGGCATCTTCGAAGAGATCGGCGAAGAAAATCCGGGCGAAAAGGCCGCGCTCCCACTTCCCACCCAAATCTGCGTTGCCGCCTCGGACCTGATCACGGGGTACTGGTTCATCCTCTTCCCGGGGTTGATCGTCTCCTTTGTCCTCTTCTTCAGGTGGAAGCGAACCGAAAACGGCAAAAACGTCTGGGACCGCTTCATCCTGCGGCTGCCGATGAAGGTAGGCGACGTGATCCAGAAAGTGGCGCTAGCGCGCTGGTCGCGCACCTTCGCCGGGGCCGTCTCGGCCGGGGTGCCGATGCTGCAGGCGATCAAGCTAACCGGCGAAACCTCCGGCAACATCGTGCTCGAGCGGGCGATGGAGGACATGTACGCGTCGGTCAAGCGGGGCGGCTCGCTCGCCGGCCCGATTCAGCGTGACGAGATCTTCCCGCCGATGGTCGGCCACATGGTCGCGGTCGGCGAGGAAACCGGCCAGCTCGAACACATGCTGTCCAAGATCGCCGACTTCTACGAGGCCGAGGTCGACGCCAAGGTGAAAGCGCTGACCTCGCTGATCGAGCCGATCATGATCGTCTTCGTCGGCGGCATCGTCGGCTTCATCGTGATTGCGATGTACCTGCCGATCTTCAGCCTCTACGACAAGATTCGCTAACCGTCGACGCGTCATCGGTTTTCGGCCACCCACCTGGACGGTCGTACAGCCGGTCCAACTTTTCGCTCCAAGCAGCCCCAATTTCAGGGATCAAGTTACTGGCGCAGGGGTCGATGAAGGGCAGGTGATGAATCTGCCAGTGCTTCGGTGCCAAAGGCAAACTCGCTGTGAGGCGGGGGCGCAAAGCTGTCGGGACTCCCTTGGAGTTGGCCGGGCTACCACCGGGGTCGACAGACACCACGTGGCTTCATGCGACGGGGCTCTGGCGCAAACGATTAGGACCATAGGAGGTCACTAATGTTTCTCCAGAATCTCCGGGCCAAAGTAGGCGCCCGGCTCAACGGCGACAGCGAGGCCGGCTTCACGCTGATCGAGCTCCTCGTCGTCATGCTCATCCTCGGAATCCTGGCTGCGATCGCGCTGCCCGCTTTCTTCAACCAGAAGGACAAGGCCGGCGACGCGAAGGCAAAGGAGTACGCGCATTCCGCGCAGGTCGCGATGGAGACCTTCTTCACCGACCACGCCACCTACGCTGGTGCCGATGAGGCGGCGCTTGAGGCCATCGAGCCTTCGTTGAAGAACGCCACGTTCACGGCGGTCACCCCGAACGGGACCACCGGCTACACGATCACCCTCCAGGGCGCGAAGTCGACCCAGACCTTCGGGGTCACCAATGTCAGCGGCACCCTGACCTACCCCTGCACGGTGGGCGGCCAGGGCGGCTGCCCGGAGACCGGCGCAAACGACGAATGGGACTAGCCCCCTAAGTCGCTTGCGATCAGACGTTGTACCTGAGGGCGGGCCGATGGCCCGCCCTCAGGTCTTTTTCGGCGGCTGGCGCGAGACGGGGTTTAACCGAATGACGCTTTTGGCCGATAGACCCAAGGTGCGACTTCGAGTCATCCTCATCGCCGTCCTCGCTTGCGCCGTTGCCGGCGTATCGGCATCCGCCGCTGCCGCGGCCCCTGCGAATTTCGCCGGAGCTTCCTCCGATGGCGGCACCGTCTTCTTCACCACCACCGACAAACTTGTCCCCGGCGACACCGACAGCCGCCAGGACGTCTACGAGCGGTCCTACGACGACGCGCTGGCGCGGTATGTAACCCGCCTCGTTTCCTCCGGCCCGACCGGCGGCAACGATGCCTACCCGGTGCTCTACGACGGCGCCTCCGCTGACGGCACGAGAGCCTTCTTCTCAACCGAGGAGAAGCTGGTCGGCGCCGACAAAGACCTCAGCGAGGACATTTACGAGCGCGACCTCACCACCAACTCCACGACCCTTGTCTCAATCGGGGACCCCGGCTGCCCCGCTGGCAATTGCGGCAACGCTGAAGTCGACGCGAATTTCTCACCCGGCGGCGTCATCCCTGGCGGTGACAAGGTCTTCTTCCGCACCTCGGAGGCTCTCGACGCCGACGACGGCGACACCTTCATCGACCTCTACCTGCGGGATCTGGATGCGGGAACGACGACGCTCGTCTCCGCGGGAAGCGACGGATGCGCCAATACGGGCTGCGGCGAGGGCAACTTCGCTGCGACCCTGCGCGGCGCCTCGGCCGACGGCGCCGTCGCGTTCATCACCACCGACGAGCAGCTCGACCCCTCCGATACGGACAACCTGCTCGACATCTACCGCCGCGACCTCTTCAACGGCGTCACCACCCTCGTCTCCACTTCCGGTGTCTGTCCGCTGGCCGCCGATTGCAGCGCCTCCTACGGTGACGTCTCCCCGGATGGCACCCACGCGTACTTCGAGACCAGCGAACGACTGGTCGTGGCCGACCAGGACAGCTCTCAGGACGTCTACGACTGGTCGGTCGAGGGAGGTCCAGCCCTCGTCTCGACCAGCCCCGCCGAAGGCAACGCGGATCGGGTCGCGACCTTTGCCGGCGCCAGCTTCGACGCCAGCCGGGTCTACTTCGAAACCGACGAGAGCCTCCTCGCCGGCGACCAGGACGCGGCGAACGACGTCTACGAGAGGAGCGGCGGGACGACCTCGCTTGTCTCCGTCGGTCCGGCGGGGGGCGATGCCGACTCCCCCGCGTCGCTTGCATGGGTGTCGCCTGACGGCAGCACCTCAACCGTTCTCTTCGGCACCGCCGAGCCCCTCGTCTCCGGCGACGAAGACGCGTCCCAGGACGTCTACGCACGCAACGGCGGGACGGTCACGCTTCGCTCCCTCGCCGCCACGGGAGGCAACGGGCCGTACAACGCCAGTTTTGCCGGGGCTTCGAACGACGGCGTACACCTCTTCGTAGTCACCCCCGAGGCCCTCGTTCCGTCGGCTGACACCGACACCGCGCTCGACGTCTACGAGATCACCGGCGGTGTTGCGAGCCTCGTGTCGACCGGCCCCGCAGCGGTGAAATCCCAGATCCCGGCCGGGCTGCCAACCGGAGCGGTCGCGACCGACGGCTCCCACGCCTTCTTCATCACCGAGGAGCACCTGACCGAAGGCGACCCGGACGCCGAAAACGACGTCTACGACCACTTCTCGGGCGGCACCCTGCTCGCCTCCACCGGGAACACCACTCCGATCGGGCCGCCGACTCCGACGCTGACGGGCACCGACCCTGCTTCTCCCGGCGCCTCGCTCACCCCGCGCGTCCAAGGGCAAGCTCAGCTCGGAACCGCGATCAAGGTCTACGCGACCTCGGACTGCTCCGGCGTCCCGATTGCGACCGGCACCTCAGCTGCGCTCGATTCGCCTGGAATCGAAGTCACTGTCGGGGCGGGCTCCAGCACCAACTTCCGCGCCACCGCCACCGACGCCCATGGCGACATCTCTCCCTGCTCGGCATTCATCGGTTACACCCAGCGGGATGCCGCGCCGCCGACTTCAGGCCCCGAGCCCGATCCGGGGAGCGCGCCCGGTGGCTTCGGCCCGGCTTCGACCCCACCCCCGAGCGGTGGTGGCTCGGGCGGAGCCAGCAGGGGCAAGCCGGGCATCACCTACCTCACTCCGGACACGAAGATCACCTTCGCCCCGGCCGGCGTCACTCGCATCCGGCGGCCCGTCTTCCGGTTCGCCGATCCGATGAACGAACAGGGTTCGAGCTTCAAGTGCAAGCTCGACCGCGAAGCTTGGCGCGGCTGCAGCTCGCCGCTGAAGGCGAAGCGGCTGAAGCTGGGACGGCACACGCTGCGGGTTCGGGCTGTGAACGCGCTCGGCGTCCTTGACCCGGCTGCGGCGAGCCGCTCGTTCAAGGTGGTGAAGTGATGGCCCGCCTGCGGCAGCACGACCGCAACGGCGAGCTCGGGATGACCTTGGTCGAGCTCCTCGTAGCCTCGATGATGAGCATCGTCCTGCTCGGCGCGATCACCTCGATGGTGGTCAGCACGATGAAGGCCCAGCCGAAGATCAGCAAGAGCGCCCAGAACGTCTCCTCGGCTCGTTACGTGCTCGAGCGAATGACGCGCGAGCTACGCAACGGGATCCGGGTCGACCAGGCGACCGGTTCGAAAATCTCCTTCCTCACCTACGTCCGGCATGCGAGCTGCGGCAGTGCCGCCCTTCCCAGTTCGGAAAAAACCGCTTCGATCAAGTGCGAGGTCACCTACCAGTGCTCGACCACGACCTGCACGCGCACCGAGGCCCCGGACGGCGTGTACACCGGCACCGCCCGAACCTTGTTCACCGGCATCAACAGCTCCAGCGTCTTCTGCTTCGTTCCCAGCGCGGAAGCAGACCCGCTTACCTGTGGCGCCGCGAAAGCGGCATCCGAAGTCACCTACGTGAAAATCCAGCTGCGACTGCCTGACCAAAGCGGGTCGGGCTCGCTGACCATCGCTGACGGCGCCAGCCTCCGTAACGCCATCCTCCTCAAATGAGCGCGGCAGATCACATGCAGGGGCTCCGTTCCGAGGAGGGGCTGACGATCATCGAGGTCGTCGTCGCGGCGTTGGTCTTGGCGTTGGCGGCGATGGCGACCTTCGGTGTGCTGACCGCGGCGACCAAAAACGCGCAGCGGGCGAAGGCGAGCCAGGTTGCGCTCGATCGTGCCCAGGCTGAGATGGAGACGCTGCGGAGCCTGGAAGACAGCCAACTGGCGCTGACTGCCGCGCCCCCGCACTCGAGCAGCGAACTGAGCCCCAACTTCCGCGTCAGCGGCGGCACCTTCGCGACCGTGCGCCAACCGGTTGGCTCCTACGCGAACCTCGTGGTCAACGGCGGCAGCGAATACGGCAGCGACACGATCGAAGGGGGCATCGTCAGCCCGGGGCCGACCGCCTTCACCAGCGGCGACGTCAAGGGCAAGATCTACCGCTATGTCGTTTGGCGCGATGACTCCTCCTGCCCGGCGGCGACCTGCCCCGGCCTTCAGGATTACAAACAGATCATCGTCGCCGTGAAGCTCGATAGGGCAGGCAACCAGGCAGGCGAACGGGGCTACGTTGAAGTCATCTCCAACTTCGTCAACCCGACTGACAGTTTCCTCAATGACCCGGTGGCGGGGGCCAACGGCGTGGTCTCCGGGCAGCAGTTCTACCTCTCCGACACTCCCTGCTCGGCCACCGGCACCACCGCCCGGGAAGACATCCTTGGCGACCACAAGCTCCACAACACCCTGGGTACGTGCGCCAGTGGCCTGAAAAACGAAGCCACTCTCGGGGCGCCGGACGCGCTGGTCCTGGGCGTGCCGCCGGACCCCGATCCCGCCGACGAAAGCAACCCGGCGCCCTACGACTACTCCGATGACTTCTACCTGGAGCCGAATCCGGACACCGACAAAGGAGTTCAGATCCTCCGGGGAGAAACTGCGGGTTGCATCTTCACGCCGGCGGAAAAACTCCACCGCGAGGCGCAGATCCACCGCTGGGTAACCGATCCGATGAAAACCGAATTCAAGATGGTGGAAAACGCGACCCTGGAGTTCTACACCCGTACGCTCAACGACGAATCCTATAACGGCAAACTCTGCGTTTTCCTCTTCAAGCGCCACGAAGTAGGCGGCGTCGCCACCGACACCCTGCTCACCAACAAGGCCGACGGCAAAACCTATTGGTCCTACAACCCCGGGGGCACGGGCTGGTGGCGGGGCAAGTGGGAACGGGTGCGGCTGCCGATGACGTTCAACAGCAGCCCCTATACGATCCCGGCCGGCGACCGGTTGGGGATCGCAGTGGCGGTCGACCGCAGCGAAACGACCGGCGACGCGCTCGCGATCATGTACGACCACCCGAAATATCCGACGCGCATCGAGGTCGACACCAACACGCCGATCGACGGCGGCTGAGATGACAGTGGCAGGGGTAGTTTTTGCCTTCCTGGGAGGGCTGCTGGTCGGCAGCTTCCTCACTGTCGTAGCCCATCGCGTCCCCCGCGGCGAATCGATCGTCGGGCCGCGCTCTCGCTGCCCCGCCTGCGGTGTTCAGATCGCCGCCTACGACAACGTGCCGGTCTTTTCCTGGCTCCTGCTGCGCGGGAGGGGGCGCTGTTGCGGGGTGGCGATCTCACCGCGGTATCCACTGACCGAGCTGGCGGTCGGCATCCTCTTCGCGACCGTCGTCCTCGTCCTCTGGGGCGAGCCAGGCGAGATAGCCCTCGGCCTCCTTTTCGTCTCAACCCTCGTCGCCGTGACGGTGACCGATCTCGAGCTGCGGCTGATCCCAAACAAAGTCCTCCTCGTCTCGGCTCTGCTCGGCGTCGTGACTGCGGCAGTGGTCGATCCCGGCTCCCTTCCGGAAAGAGCGCTCGCGGCCGCCGCGGCGGGGGGGCTGCTCTTCGCCGCCGCCCTCGCCTACCCGCGTGGGATGGGGCTCGGCGACGTCAAGCTAGCGGCGGTGATGGGTCTGTATCTGGGACGGGAAGTCGCCCCTGCGATCTTCGTTGCCCTCCTCGCGGGCGCCCTCGTCGGGCTGGTGATGATCGCCCGCGAGGGCGCGGCGGCGCGCAAGAAGGGTATTCCCTTCGGTCCCTTCCTGGCCTTTGGTGGTGTGGTCGGGCTACTGGCGGGCGAACAATTGCTGGATCTTTACCTGAGCACCTTCTAGAAGATCCGTCCAAGCATTTTTTGACCCAGGTTGTTGCAGGGCGAAAGTTCGGCGCGCTTTCTGTCGATTAGGGAAGGGCGTGCTGAAACTAAGGCGACAGAAGAAGGCTGATCACGTGGTCGGCCTCGAGATCGAGGCGGCAGGAATTGCCGCCGCTGAGGTGGTCGGGGCAAACCGGGTCAACGGGGCGCTGCATCCGCTGCCACCCGATGCTTTCCAGGAGGGGGAGATCGCCGATCCTGACGCCATCGTCGCGAGCCTCAAGGAGCTCTGGACGCAGCACAAGCTCTCAAAACGCGTTCGCGTGGGAATCGGAAATCAGCGGGTGGTCGTCCGCACCCTGCGCCTGCCTGCGATCGAGGACCCCGGGGAGATGGAGGCCGCCGTGAGGTTTCAGGCTCAGGAGCAGATGCCGATGCCGCTCGACCAGGCGATCCTCGAGCACCAGGTCGTCGGCGGCGTCCCAGGCGAGGACGGAGCCTCGCCCCAGGTTGACGTGGTCGTCGTCGCCGCCCGCCGCGACATGGTCCAGAGCTTTGTCGAGCCGCTGCGGCGTGCCGGTTTGGAGCCGGTGGGAATCGACCTTTCGGCCTTCGGCATGATCCGCGCGCTTGCCGGGGTCGACGAAGGCGGGATGGCCTCCCCGGCAGAGCCAGGCGCACCGGCGTCGCCCGATCAGGCGGTCCTCTACTGCAACCTCGGCGACGTCATGAACCTGGCTGTGGCACGGGGAAGGTCATGCCTCTTTACCCGGGTCTCCCCCGGTGGGATGGAGCCGATCGTCGCCCGCCTCTCGAACGAGGGGGGGCTTACCCCCGAACATGCCCGCCAGTGGCTCATGTACGTCGGGCTCAACCAGCCGGCCGAGGAGATCGGAGGTGACCCTGAGATGGTCGCTCGGACGCGGTCGGTGTTGAGTGACGGGGTCTCCGATCTGGTCGACGAGCTGAGGCTCTCCCTCGACTACTACGGAGCGCAGGAGAGTGCGATCCCGGTCGATCGCATCGTCGTTTGCGGTCCGGGTAGCGCGATTCCCGGACTTGCTTCCGCGATGGAAGGAAGCGTCGGGTTGCCGATCGTCTCCGCCCGGCCGCCTGCCTTCGCTGGCTATGACGATGGCGTCGCCGCCCGCCTCACGCTCGCTTACGGCTTGGCCCTGGAGAACTGATGCGGCCGATCAACCTGATTCCTCCTGAGTCCCGTCGCGGCGCCTCGGCGCCGATGCGGACCGGTCCGCTGCCCTACCTGGTGGTGGGGGCGCTCGCGTTGATCTTCGCTGGAGTCGCCCTATTGGTCCTCGCCGGCAACACCGTCAGCGATCGCGAAGCGGAAGTTGCCCGCCTGCATCGCGAAGACGCCCGGGCGGAGGCGAAAGCCCAGAGGCTGATCGCCTTCACGCAGTTCAGCCAGATGCAGCAGGCGCGTACGGAAACGATTGCGAGCCTCGCCGACAGCCGCTTCGACTGGGAGCGGGTGATGCGGGAACTGGCGCTGATCCTCCCTGACGATGCCTGGCTCGTCGGTCTCAGCGCCAGCGCATCGCCTGAAGTCGGTGGCGAAGAAGGGGGCGGGGGTGCGGGCCTGCGTGTCGGTGCTCCGGGCCCGGCGCTCGAACTCAATGGCTGCGCCGCCGGTCAGGAGGCGGTCGCTGGCTTCGTCACCGCGCTTAGAGACATCGACGGCGTCACCCGGGTCGGGGTTGAATCTTCCGAACTAGGGGACCCCGAAAGCTCGGGGTCAGGCGGTGGCAGCGAAGACGGCGCCAACGAAGACTGCCGGACCCGCTCTTTCATCGCACAATTCTCGATTGTCGTTGCCTTCGACGCAGCGCCGGTGCCGCCGAGCGCCGAAGAAGCCCCCGTCGCGGTCGAACCGCCGGCCGAAGGCGAGGAAGAAGGCTGAGATGAAGCTGAAGCTTTCATCCACCAACGGGCTGATCGTCGGAATGGTCGCCTTTGCAGTGCTTGCCTTCCTCTTCTGGACGATGGCCCTCGGCCCGAAGCGGGACGAAGCCGACGAACTGAGCGCGAAAGCCAAAGGCCTCGAAACCTCGCTGGCAACGCACGAAAGCGAAATCGCCCAGGGCCTCGAAGCCCGCGACCACTACGCCGCGGACTACCGCAACCTCGTGGTGCTCGGCAAGGCGGTCCCCGGCGACGACGACACCGCTTCCTTCCTCGTCCAACTGGAGCGCATCTCGAAGACGGCGAAGGTCGAGTTCCGCGCTCTCAAACTGTCGGCGAGCGAAGCCGCGCCCGAAGAAGCGGCCACCACCACTCCTCCAGTCGAAGGTGCATCCCCCACCGAGGTCGCGGCTTCGACCCTTCCGTTGGGGGCTACCGTCGGGGCCGCCGGCCTCGGGGTCATGCCCTACGAACTCGACTTCAAGGGGAGCTTCTTCAGCATCGCCAAGTTCATTCAAGGCCTCGACTCCTTGGTCAAGACCGAAAACGAAAAGGTCGCTGTGACCGGCCGCCTGATCACGATCAACGGCTTCACCCTGAAAGGGGACACCGGCAAAGGGTTCCCAGCGCTTGAAGGAAGCTTCAGCGTGACTACCTACCTGACCCCGCCTGAGGTGGGCGTGACCGGGGGCGCGGCGCCGGCTGCCCCCGCCGAAGGGACGCCGGTCTCCGCGAGCGTGGAGGCAACCCCATGAAGCGCCTCGGGCCTGAGCTGAAACTGCCGAAGCTGCGTTCGCGCTCCTCGTCGGCCGGTCGCCGCGGGTTCAAGCCACCCGCCTTCCTCAACGACCTATATGAGGACCTCCGCGACCGCCGGCTGCTGCCGCTTGTCGTCCTCCTGCTGGTCGGGATCGTCGCCGCGCCGATCCTGCTCCAGAGTGGATCGCCTGAGCCTGAAGAAGAAGCACCCCCGGTCCCGCCGGTCGCCTCTGCCTCCAACGCCTCTGGTAGATCGCTGACGGTGGTCGAGGCACATCCCGGTCTTCGGGCTCCGGGAAAGCGCCTTGCCGGCCGCACCCCCACCGATCCGTTCACCCAGCGCTACACCGGTTCCGTGCGGAACGGCGGGCTTCCGAACGAGGAATCGACTGCCACGACCACTACCCCTGAAGGAGGGGGAGGATCCGTCGTGGAAGGCGGCACCACTGCCAGCTCCGGCACCCCGGCGCCGCCGGAAGCCGCACTCCCGGAAAGCTCCTCCAGTGGCTCGAGCGGCGGGGCGCCGTCTGAGGACCTGGCGCCCGGCCACCTCTACACCTTCACGATCGACGTCCAGATCTCGAGAACCGAAGAGCAAGCGGACGGCTCGAGGAAGATGGGGGAGCCGACGGTGCGCAAAGACATCAAGCCCCCCGAGCCGCTGCCGGGAGCGAAGGCGCCCGTCGTCACCTACCTTGGGGTCAACTACGTCAAAGGCAAACCGCGGGCGATGCTGATGGTCTCCCGCGACGTCAGCGCCGTCTTCGGCGACGCCAAATGCGTCTCGGGCACCAGCACCTGCGAACTGCTCGAAGTCGAGCCGGGGTTCCCCGAGATCTTCGAATACGGGCCGAACGATGTCCGGTACAAGTTCAACGTCCTCAAGATCGAGATCGCCCGCGACGGGCATCTCTAGACGGAGCGCCGTTTTCCCAAAGCTTCAGTAAGTGAAGCCATGGCGCTACACTTGTTGAAGCGAGACCGGTCTGATCGCCCGTTTCGCTCGGATCATGAGTGCCGAGAGCAATTCCACCTGCCCTGTCTGCAAGACCGCCGAAGTCGTCTGCGGCAAGTGGACGCTGCTGCTGATCCGCGACCTGGCCGAGGGCAGCGCCCGCTTCTGCGAGCTCGAGCGCTCGCTGGAGGGGATCAGCCCGCGGACGCTTTCGCTGCGGCTGCGGGCGCTGGAGGAGGAGGGCATCGTCGCGCGCCACACCTACCCTGAGGTGCCGCCGCGGGTCGAGTACGCGCTGACCGCCAAGGGCAAGGCCCTGGTGCCGCTGGTCGAGGACATGCGCAGCTACGGGATGCGCTGGCTGCTGGGTGATGCGGTTGACCGCCAGCCCGCCGCCGTCTGACGCCTAGTTCGCACCTGCAAGCGATCATTCACTCGCAGGAGGGACCGTCGTCGGGCTGAAGCCTGAGCCGTGCGTGACTTTCTCCTCAACGAATCGATCAAGCGGCTTGCCACCGAGACCGCGTCGCGGCTGAGCTCCCTGGTGGCGATGGGGGAGGAGATCCCCTTCGACGTCGCCGCCGACGCCGGCGACGACTCGGCCTTCTACAGCTACGTGCCGATGACCGGCCGCTACGTGGTCGACCACGCGGACGAGCTGCGCGCGCTGCCGAGCTTCGCCGCCGCCCGCGAGGCCACGGTCGAAGCCGGAGTCGCGGCCGCCTACCTCGAGGCGCGCGGCGAGTCGGTGCCCGCTGACCCCGGTGCACGCGCCGAGCTGATGCTCGTCACCTTCTTCTCCGAGCTCTGGGAGGGCTCGGCCGGCTTCGCGCTCGACCGCGAGCGGCTCGAGACGGCTCTGTCGACGCTCGACGCGGAATCGCGCGACGCCGACGACGCCGAAGTCCTGATGGCTCCGATCGTCGGCCTGCGGATGTCGATGCCGCGGTTGCAGCTTCCGCACGGCATGCGGATCGTCCGCGCCGACTCGATCGAAGCGCCGGTCGAGGCGATGCGCAGCGAGGGCATGGGACGCGCGGCCTGGGAGCCGCAGTACCTCGCCGTCGCCGACCAGGATTCCGAGGGCGGGGCTGAGACCGCCCTGCAGCAGCTGCGCGAGCTGATCAGCGTGATGAGGATGTTCAAGGGCGGCGGCATCGGCCTCGGCCCCTACGCCTTCGCCCCGACCGGCGAGGGCTGCTGGCGGCGGATCGCCACCGGCGCCCCGGCCACCCGTCCCGGCGGCTACCGCCTCGGCGAGGACGAGGCCGCGGCGCTGGTCGAGTTCGCCGCCGCGCTGGAGGCCCGCCCCGACCCCGACAGCGCCCTCACCTGGGCGGTCGGCCGCTTCGAGATGGGCTGCGAGCGCCCGACCGCGCTCGAGGGCCTCAGCGACCACCTGCTGGCGATGCGCGCCGTTCTCGAGGGCCACGGCCCCGTCGGCGCCTCGCTGCCGTTGCGCGCGGCGGCGCTGATCGCGGACGAGGGGATGGACCGGATTGAAGCCGGCGAACGGGTCGAGCACGTGCTCGAGCTGGAGCGGGCGATGATGAACGGCCGCCCCGTCGAGCGGGCGATCGAGCTCGCGACGTGGATGGAGGAGGGCACCCGCCGCCTCCTGCGGGAAGCCGCGCTCGGGGAGCTCGGCAACGATCTCAGCACCGTCGCCGACGAGACCCTGATCGTCGACGGCCTCGCCGAAGGCGACGCCCAGATCAGCGTTTCCGTCGCCGAGGAGCTGGTGATTGAGGATGAGCCCTTCGCCGAAGAGCCTTCGATTGTCCCCGAGCCCGTGGACGAGGAGATCTCGATCGAGGCCTTCGAGCCAGAGCCCGAGCTGTCCGCCGAACTTCAACTGCCCGTCGATGAGCTACCCGAGGAGGAGTACGTGGAGCAGGAGACCCGCATCATGGAGCCGGTCCCGGCCGAAGACGAGATCAGGATCACGGCGACCCCGTGGCTCGAGGAGGTCTCCGACCCCCGCGGCGGCGACACGATCCAGTGGCCGGCCGACTCCGATCGCGACATCCAGCACCGCGAGAAGGTCGACACCCCCCGCGTGCGCCATCTCTTCCCCGTCCCCGAGGACGCCGACTGGGAAGTCAGCCACCTAGAGTTCGAGTACAGCCGCCGCGCCCGCTGAGCTAAGCGCGCCCAGCCGCCATCTCGACCCGCTCCTCCGCCGTTGCGAAGAGGTAGCGGTCGATCTCGGTGAGGCCGCGGAGGTCGTGGACGTCCTCGTCGAGGTAGGGGACGCGGATCACGCAGCTGGTGCGGAGCTCGCCGGCCAGGTGGTCGATGTTGTTCGCGTCGCGCTCGGCCAGCGCCTGGTAGTCGGCGAAGTTGTCGGCGACGCGCTTGGCGAGGTTCTGGTCGCCCAGCTTCTCGGCGAGGGCGGCGGGGAGGTCGTCGACTTCGGCCTTGAGCTCATCGGCGGGAAAGTGGACCTTGTTGACGATGACGCCGCCGAAGGGGAGCTTGGCCTCGACCAGTTTGCGGTGGAAGTAGACGGCCTCGTCGATCGGCTCCCCTTGGGGGCCGCAGACGACGAGGAAGCAGGTCTCCGGGTCGGCGAGCAGTTTGTTGACGCGTTTGGCCCGGGCCTGGAAGCCGTCGACCATGCTGCTGAAGGCATTGAAGAACTCGGCCAAGTCGGCGATCAGGTCGAAGCCGACGAGGCGCTTGAAGACGCCGAGGACGACGGAGACGCCGCGGCCGGTCACCTTCGCGGCCAACCCGGTCGGCTTCATGAACATGCGCATCGATTTGCCCTCGATGAACTGGGTCAGCCGTTTCGGCGCGTCGAGGAAGTCGAGCGCGTTGCGGGTGGGGGGCGTGTCGAGGACGAGCAGGTCGAAGCCGCCCTCGGTGTGCAGCTCGAAGAGCTTCTCCATCGCCATGTACTCCTGCGAGCCGGCGAGGGCGCTGGAGATCTGCTGGTAGATGCGGTTGTTCAGCACCCGGTCGCGGGACTCCTCGTCGGGCGCCTGGCGGGCGATCAGCTCGTCGAAGGTCGCCTTCGCGTCGAGCATCATCGCCCACAGCTCGCCCTTCATCTCGATCCCCTGCTCCTCGAAGAGGGCAGGATCGACGCGGCGCGCCTCGTTGCCGAGCTCCTCCAGCCCCAGCGAGTCGGCAAGCCGTTTCGCCGGGTCGATCGTCAGCACGCAGACCTTCAGGCCCTGCGCCGCCATCCCGGTCGCGATCGCCGCCGAGGTCGTCGTCTTGCCGACGCCGCCTGAGCCGGCGCAGATGCAGATCGACTTGCCCTCGAGGACTTCTCCGACCGAGGCCATCAGCCGAGCTTCCCCGCCAGCTTGCGCGCCGCCTCGACGTCGAGCTCAGGCTCGAAGAGGAAGGGCAGCGTTTTCACCGGCGCCTCGACGCCTCGCTTCAGCCGCGCCAGCTGCTGGCGCTGGGAGCGGGCGCGGCCGAACTCCGAGAGCGCCGCCCGTGCCGCCGCCCGGCTGGCGCCGTTCTCGGACTCGGCCAGCGCCGACAGCTTCTCCGCCTCTTCCTTCTTGAACCGCTCGGGGTAGAGCCCGTTCAGGTAGACGCGGTCGACCGCGACCCCGACCTCGTCGCGCAGGTCCCGCTCCAGCGCCATCGACTCGTTGACCGGCATCTCCTCCGGCAGGGCGACGATCGCGGTGCCGGTGTTCTCCTGGTCGGTGATGAAGCGGTCGAGCTGCTGGGCCTGAGAGTGGATCGGGCCGACGCGGGCGATCGAGGCAAAGGTGCGGGGCGTCTGCAGGAAGCCGACCCCGTGCCCGGTCGCCGGCGCATCGACGATCACGAGGTCGTACTTGCGCCCGCTCTTGACCTTGCGGTCGAGCTGGGCCAGCTCCCAGATTTTCCCGATCGTCACCAGCTCCTTCAGCCCCGGCGTCGCCGCGGCCAGGTAGTTGAAGATGCGGCTGCGGAAGAGCATGTCCCGCATCGCCCTCACCTTCAGCTGCAGCAGCACG
This sequence comes from Solirubrobacterales bacterium, assembly GCA_045805765.1. Taxonomy (GTDB): domain Bacteria; phylum Actinomycetota; class Thermoleophilia; order Solirubrobacterales; family 70-9; genus VAYN01. Next base: position 10,706 of record JBJMKN010000084.1, on the reverse strand, counting down.
TACTCCCGCATCGACTCGTCGGGGTCGATCGAGATCGACCAGAGGTTCTCCTCCATCTCGACCTCGTGGAAGCCGACGGCGGCGTGCTCGAACATCCGCGAGGTGTTCTCCTGTGAGGAGACCTCGCAGACGATCGTCCGCTTGCCTTCGCTCGCCGCGCGCAGCCCGAGGGCCACCGCGACCGTCGTCTTGCCGACGCCACCCTTGCCGGTGACGATTATGAGCCGCTTGTCGAGGAGGTCGGGGATTGACTGATTCCTAGCAATTTCGGAGGCCGGCAGGAAAAGCCGGGTCCCATACGAATATCCGCGCAATGGGATTTCTAAGCCGAAAGAAGCCAAAGCCCGCTCCCGTCGAGATCCAGGAAGAGTCGCCGATGGTCGACGAGCTTCAGGAGATGGAAGAGGCTGTGCCGCTCAGGGAAGAGCCTCAGCCCGCCCAAGAGGCCTTCGAGCCTGAGCCGATCGCGGAGATCGCGGTTGAGGAGGAGCCGTCCGAGGTTGTGGATGAGGAGGAGCCTGCTCTCAATGCCCAGGACCCCGACGAAGAGGAAGGCGATGCGCGGATGAAGGCGATCGACCTGATCGCGCCGACGCGGCTTGACTTCCTCGCCGAGAAGGAGACGGAGAAGGAGCCGCCGGTGAAGACCGCCGACGTGATCGCCTTCGCCAACCAGAAGGGCGGCGTCGCGAAGACGACGACGACCCTGAACCTGGCCGTCGCCTTCGCCGAGTCCGGCTACCGCGTGCTCTGCATCGACCTCGACCCGCAGGGGAACCTGACGATGAGCCAGGGGATCGACCCCGACAAGGTCGAGAAAAGCCTCTACGACGTCCTCGTCAACGACATCCCGATCTCCGAGATCATCATCAAGCGGGAGATCGACATCGCCGTCGCCTCGATCGACCTCGCCGGCGCCGAGATCGCGATGAGCACCAAGATCGGCCGCGAGCGCTCACTGGAGAAAGCGCTGAAAGAGGTCGAGGGCGACTACGACTTCGTCTGCATCGACACGCCGCCGAGCCTCGGCCTGCTGACGATCAACGCCCTTACCGCGGCCGACAAAGTGATCGTCCCGGTCCAGTGCGAGTACCTCTCGATGCGCGGCCTCGTCCAGCTCCAGAACACCCTGCGGATGATCCAGGAGAACCTCAACCCCGACGTCAAGATCGAGGGGATCCTGCCGACGATGCTCGACTCGCGGACGATCCACGCCAAGGAGGCGGTGGAGATCCTCGAGGAGAACTTCGGCGACCTCGTTTTCCAGTCCCGGATCAAAAAGGCGATCAAGTTCGCCGAGGCTCCCGTCAAAGGCGCCTCCGTGCTCAAGTACGATTCAGGCTCGAGCGCGGCGAACTACTACCGGGAGTTGGCGAAGGAGGTTCTGTCCCATGGCTCGGCGTAACAAGCGCGCAAGCATGCGCGAGGGGCCGCTGTCCGACCTGTTCAGGTCGACGAGCGAGGATGCACCGATCGATCCGCCTGAGGCGCCGCGGTACGGGCGCCAGGATCCTGCGGAGGCGAAAAAGGCGCAGGACGAAGGGGATCGGGACGCGGGTCCTGTCGCCGCAGGGGACCCACCCCCAGCTGCAGAGCAGCAGGGGGTCCCCCCTACGACGCCACCCGCGTCAGACGCGGCTTCTAGGGACGTTCCGCTTCAGACCGATGAGTCACCCGCGCTCTTCGACCAGGAGGTCGAAGGCGCGGAGCGGGATATCGAGTCTTCGAGCGAGACTGCCCCGGAGCGGCTGAAAAGGGTCTTCAGTGAGGAACCAGCGCCGCGGCGGGAGCAGTTCCAGCCGGAAAACCCGCGCTACGGGCGCGAGGAGCCGGCTTATGAGCCGCCCGGCAGCGGCGAGCCGCACCAGCCGGTGATCAAGGTCGTCGGCGTCGGCGGGGCCGGCGTCAACGCGGTCAACCGGATGGTCGACGCCCGCATCCCCGGGGTCGAGTTCATGGCCGTCAACACCGATCTTCAGTCGCTGCAGCTCTGCGTCGCCGACGTCACCGTCCACATCGGCGACGAGCAGACGCGCGGCCTCGGCGCCGGCGCCGACCCCGAGGTCGGCCACCGCTCCGCCTTCGAGGAGCAGGACAAGATCAAGCGCCTGCTCAAGGGGTCCGACATGGTCTTCGTCGCCGCCGGTGCCGGCGGCGGCACCGGCTCTGGCGCCGCCCCGGTCGTCGCCCGCCTCGCCCGCGAGGTCGGCGCGCTCACCGTCGGCATCGTCACCAAGCCGTTCAGCTTCGAGGGCAGCCGCCGCGGCGAGATGGCCGACAAGGGCATCGAGGAGCTCGCGGCCGAGGTCGACACCCTGATCGTCGTCCCCAACGACCGCCTGCTCGACGTCCTCGACCAGCAGACCTCGATGGTCGAGGCCTTCAAGGTCGCCGACGACGTCCTCCGCCAGGGCGTCCAGGGGATCTCCGACCTCGTGACTCTTCCTGCGGTTATCAATCTCGACTTCGCCGACGTGCGGTCGATCATGTCCGAAGCCGGCCGCGCCCTGCTCGGGATCGGGATGGCCTACGGCGACGACCGCGCCGTCCTCGCCGCCGAAAAAGCGATCTCCTCGCCCCTGCTCGAGACCTCGATGGACGGCGCCCGCTCGATCCTGCTCTCGATCACCGGCGGCGCCGACCTCTCGCTGGTCGAGGTCTCCGAGGCCGCGAAGGTGGTCGGCGAGGCCGCCCACCCCGACGCCAACATCATCTTCGGCGCCAACGTCGACGAGGAGCTTTCCGAGCAGATCTGGGTCACCGTCGTCGCGACGCGCTTCGACGGCCGGCCGCAGGTGACCCGCCGCGCCGCCGAGCCGACGATCCGCCGCACCAAAGACGCCGACGCCGGCCGTCGCGGGCGCGGCGGCGACCGGGAGCTCGGCATCGACGTCCCAGAGTTCCTCCCGGGCTGAGCCGCGGCCCCATGCGAGGGGTCGTCGCAGCCGGCCATCCGCTGACCGCCGAGGCGGGCGCTGAAGTTCTGCGCGACGGCGGCAACGCGGTCGACGCCGCGGTCTGCGCGGTGCTGGCGTCCTTCGCGGTCGAGAGCCCCTTGACCGGGTTCGGGGCGGGCGGCCACATGATGGTCCACGAGGGCGGCGAGACGACCCTGATCGACTTCTTCGTCGCCGCACCTGGGCTCGACGGCATCGAGCGTGGGGCGGAGCTGGTCCCGGTCCCGGTCCGCTTCGACGCCGAGACGACGCAGACGTTCTACGTCGGCCCTGCCTCCTGCGGGGTGCCCGGCACCGCCGCCGGGCTGGCGCACGCGCTCGAGCGCTTCGGCACGCGCCCGCTCTCCGAGCTGGTCGGGCCAGGGGCTCGGCTCGCCCGCGAGGGGGCGCCGGTCAACCGCGGCCAGGCCTACATCCTCGACATCCTCGCCCCGATCCACGAGCGGATGCCGGGGACGCGGGAGCTCTACGCGCCGCAGGGCCGGCCGCTGGGGGAGGGGGATGCCTTCCGCTTCCCCGAACTCGCCGAGGCGCTGGAGCGCTACGGCGCCGAGGGGCCGCAGCCCTTCTACCGCGGCGAGGTGGCGGCGGCGATCAGCGACTTCGTCGTCGGCAACGGCGGCCTCGTCGGCCCAGGTGACCTCGCCTCCTATGAGGCGATCGAGCGCAAGCCGATCGACGCCCCCTTCCGCGGCGCCGAAGTCCTCACCAACCCGCCGCCCTCTTCGGGCGGGATCCTGATCGCCTATACCCTCGGCCTGCTCGAGCGCTTCGGCCCCCGCAGCGGCCCCGAGCAGTTGGTCCTGGCGATGGAGGCGGCCAACTCGCGCCGCGACCTCGCCTTCGCCGAGTCCCTCTACGAGGAGGGGATGGAGGCCGGCTTCCTGGACCCGATCGGGCTCGACCTCGCCGCCGTCGACCTGCTCGGCTCGACCACCCACATCTCGGTCCTAGATGCCGCCGGCAGCTGCGCCACCGTCACCTGCTCCAACGGCTCGGGCTCAGGCGTGCTCGTTCCCGGCACCGGCGTCATCCTCAACAACATGCTCGGCGAGGAGGACCTCAACCCGGCCGGGTTCCACGCGATCGCGCCGGGCCGCCGGGTCCCCTCGATGATGGCCCCGACCGTCGTCCTCCGCGACGGCGAGATCGTCCTCGCCCTCGGCAGCGCCGGCTCCAACCGGATCCGCTCGGCGATCCTGCAGACGGTGGTGCGGGCGGTCGAGCAGGGCTACCCGGTGCAGGCGGCCGTCGAAGCCCCGCGCCTGCACTTCGAGGGGGGGATCGTCCAGGCCGAGAAGGGGGTGGACCCCGCCGCCCTCGACCGCCTCGAGGAACGCGGTTGGGAGGTCGCGCGCTGGCCCTCGCTCAACCTCTTCTTCGGCGGCGTCCAGGCGGTTTCCCGCGACCCTGTGACGGGCGAGCTCAGCGGCGGCGGCGACCCCCGTCGCGGCGGCGCCGTTGCATACGCTGACTGACCTTGGCGGCGGGACCTGAGATCGATTTCGAGGCGGAGGGCCTGCTCGAGGGCGTCGCGGGCGAGCCTCGCCAGGCCCGGCTGCAGCTGCTCGAGCAGCTGCACGGCGAAGGCTGCACGCTGGAGGAGCTGAAGGAGGCGGTCGCCTCCCACCGGCTGACGCTGCTGCCGGTGGAGCGGAAACTGGCGGGAGCGGGCCCTCGCTACACCGCCCGCGAAGTCGCCGAGATCGCCGGCCTCGACCTCGAGATGCTGCTCCGCTTCCGCTCCGCCCTGGGGATTCCCGTCCCCGATCCCGACGAGCACCTCGGAACCGACGCCGACGTCGAGGCGGCGCGGGCGATGAAACGGTTTCTGGAGCTCGGGCTGCCCGAAGACGGGATGCTGCAGGTGGCGCGGACGATCGGGATGGGGACGGCGCGGATCGCCGAAGCGAACCGCGAGCTGATCCTCCGCACCCTGACCCAGCCCGGCGACACCGAGCGCGACGTCGCCCTGCGCTTCGCCGCCGCCGCCGAGTACATGCTGCCGCTCGCCGGGCCGACCGTCGTCTACTCCCTGCAGCAGCACCTGCTCGAACAGATCCGCCACGACGTGATCGGGGCCACCGACCTCGCCTCCGGGGAGATCGGCGGCGCCGTCGAGTTGACGGTCTGCTTCGCCGACCTCGTCGAGTTCACCCGTCTCGGCGAGGAGATCGCTCCGGAGGAGCTGGGCATGGTCGCGGGTCGCCTGGATGAGATGGCGACCGCCGTCGCCAAACCCCCCGTGCGCCTCGTGAAGACGATCGGCGATGCGGTGATGCTGGTCTCGTCGGAGCCCGAGCCGATGGTTGCGGCGGCGCTGGAGCTGATCCGGGCGGCCGAGCAGGAAGGCCAGCAGTTCCCCTGGCTCCGCGCCGGCATCGCCAGCGGCCCGACTCTGCCGCAGTCAGGCGACTACTACGGCCGCGCCGTCAACCTCGCCAGCCGCATCACCAACGTAGCCCGCCCCGGCAGCGTCGTCCTCGACGAGGCAACCAAAGAGGCAGCCGGGGGCTTCGACTATTCCTACGTAGGCGAACGCCGCCTCAAGGGCCTCGACTACCGGGTGAAGCTATTCCGAGCCCGCGCCCCCGGCGAACGCCGCGACGGGGGCCGCGGGCGTTAGTTGGCTAGGAGGGTGCCGGTGGGGGTCCCCTGGGCGCAGCTCGGCGGGTCGGCGTTCTGCCGCTGCCGCCCGGTCGTGGCTGGCCCGCCTCGTGCCAAGTGCCCAGGGGACCCCCACCGGCACCCTCCTCCACAGGAGATGAGCTTCGATATTCACCGAGTCCGCGAAAAGACTCGCTATACGAGCTTTTTCGCGGACTCGCTGAAATTCCGAACTTCAGGGACTGTCGCCAGGAGGGATGGGTGTCCCCCTGGCCGACCGGCGTCCTGTTCCTCGCCCTGTCCACTCATGGAGAGATGCCACGCGTCCGGCGAGGAACCCAGGGAGGGCAGGGGGACACCCGTCCCTCCATACCGCCGCGGCTACGCGGCTACGTAGGCTTACGTGCGGAGACGAGCAGGTTGTAGAAAAGCTCGGCCGGCAGGTAGGGCTCTAGCACTTTGGTGTCGACCTTCTGCAGGGCGATGTAGCTGTTGAAGGCGAAGCGGCGCCAGCGGAAGGAGACCGATTCCGGCTCGGCGCTGGACTCGACCGTGCGCAGGCCCCAGCCCCAGGCGTTGGAGAGGAGCTCCTCGCCGCCGACGTGGCGCTGCTCGAAGCCGGCGCTCTTGAGCAGGCGGCGGAGGTCGGCGGGGGCGAAGGCGTGGACGTCGACCTCGGCCTCGAGCGAGTGGTCGTGGGACTGCTCGCCTTCGGCGACGGCCCGCTGCTCGGCGCCGACCGCCCGGCGCCAGAGCGGCGCCAGCGCCAGCCCGGCGCGCTTGGGCAGCGCCGCCAGGGTGTCGCCGTAGCGCGAGGGCTCACCGGCGAAGGCGATCATCCCGCCCGGCCGCAGGACGCGGCGGAATTCGGCGAAGGCCTTGTCGAGGTCGGGGATGTGGTGGAGGACGGCGTGGCCGAGGACGAGGTCGAAGCTCTCATCCTCGAAGGGGAGCACCTCGGCCTCGGTCTGGACGGTCGTCACGCCCCTAAGCCCGAGCGCGTCCGCCGTCGCCGCCAGCCGCTTCAGCATCCCCGGCGAGATGTCGGTCGCGGTCAGCCGCTCGATCACACCGAGCTGGACGAGGTTGAGCGAGAAGTAGCCGGTGCCCGAGCCGATCTCCAGCGCGTCGCCGAAGGAGCGGCCCTTCATCCCGCCCAGCGCCTTGACCAGCTTCAGCCGCACCTGCCGCTGTCCGACCTCGCCGAAGTCGATGCCCCACTTGGCGTCGTACTCCTCGGCGGCCGCGTCGTGGTAGCGGGTGTTGACGTCCTTGATGTGCTCGTGGGTGGCGGTGGGGGAGGCCGGCATGGCGCGGAACTCTAATAGCGTCCGGCCCGTGGAGCGTCACTACCTCCAGGAGAACCAGCCGGCCGGGGTGCCGCCGCTGCCGCTGACGGGCGAGCGGACCCTGCCCGACGTGCCGGAGGAGAACTACTGGTTCCGCCGCCACCTGGTCGTCTACGAGTGGATCGCCGAGCGGGTCCGCGGGAAGCGGGTGGTCGACATGGCCTGCGGCGAGGGATACGGCTCCGACGTCCTCGTCCGGACCGCCGGAAGCGTCGTCGGCGTCGACGCCAACCCCGAAGCCCACGAGCACGCGCGGCTCCGCTACCAGCGGCCGAGCCTGCGCTTCGAGCGCGACCTGGTCGAGAGCTTCGCCGAGCCCTGCGACGCCGTCGTCTTCCTGCAGACGATCGAGCACGTCGAGGATCCCGGCGCGATCCTCGAGCACTTCAAGTCGATGCTGGCGCCGGGCGGCGTCGCCTACGTCTCGACCCCGAACCTGCTGACGCTGGCGCCGCCAGGGGCGGAGAAGTCCGACAACCCCTGGCACGTGAAGGAGTACCGCGCGGCCGAGTTCCAGCAGCTCTGCGAGGCGCACTTCCCGCGGGTCGAGATGCTCGGCCTCTTCCACGCCCGCAAGCTGCGCGCGCACGAGCTGGCGATCAAGCTCGGCTGGGACGGCGTCCACAAACGGCTGCGGCTGACCAAGCCCTTCTACGACCGCTTCACCCCGGCGATCTCCGCCGCCGACTTCAGCCTGCGCGCCGGCGACCTCGACCGCGCCCTCGACTTCCTCGCGGTCTGCCACGCCGAGTAATGGCCCGGGAGGGGACCGCCGGCGACCTGGCGATCGTCCTGCACAGCCACATGCCCTACGTCGAGGGCTTCGGCACCTACCCCTTCGGCGAGGAGTGGCTGTTCGACGCGGTGGTCCGCTCCTACCTGCCGGTGCTGGAGGTGGCGCGGGACCTGACGATGACGGTGACGCCGGTGCTGGCCGACCAGCTCGAGGACAGAGGGGTCGCCGAGCGCCTGCGCCGCTTCCTGCTCGAGTGGCGGATCGGCGCCGCCGAAGCCGACCTGCCGCAGGTGCCGGAGGATTGCCGCGCGGCCTGCGAGGGGGAGCGCGACCGCTATCGGCATGCGCTGGAGCTGCTCGACGCGGCCGGGGGCGATCCGCTCGTGCCCTTCCAACGGGCGGCGAGTGAGGGACGGATCGCCCTCGCCGCCTCGGCCGCCACCCACGCGGTGCTGCCGCTGCTGGCGACGCGGCCGGGGCTGCGGCTGCAGCTCGACGCCGGGGCCCGCTCCCACCGCCGCCGTTTCGGCTGGGGCGGGGGCTTCTGGCTTCCCGAGTGCGCCTACGTCCCCGGATTGGAGTGGCGGCTTGCCGAACACGGCGTGGAGTGGTTCTGCGTCGACCAGAGCGCCCATGCCGAGCCGCTGGAGGCGCTGGCGCCGGTCGCGACCGAGGCCGGCCCGGTGGCCTTGCCGATCGACTGGGAGGCGATCTCCTGGCTGTGGTCGCTCGACGGCTATCCCTCCGACCCCGCCCACGCCCAGTTCGCGGGAAAATCGCTGCGGGGGATCCGGATCTGGAAGGTCGGCGGCGGCGCCTACGACCCCGCGGCGGCCGAGGCGGCGGCGCGTCGCCAGGGGGAGGAGTTCCTGGCGGCGGCGTCCGAGCGCCTGCGCGCCTACGCCGAGAGCCGCGACCGCCGCGGCCTCCTCGTCTTCGCGATCGACACCGAGCTGCTCGGCCACTGGTGGTCGGAGGGGCCGATCTGGCTGCGCACCGTCCTCGAAGGAGCCGAGGACGCCGGCGTGCGGCTGCTCACCGTGCCGCAGGCGCTGAGCGAGCACGAGCCGGTCGATCGGCCCTTGAAGGCCTCGTCGTGGGGCGAGGACAAGAGCTTCCACACCTGGGACTCGCCCGCCGTCGCCGACCTCGCCTGGGGCGCCCGCCGGGCGGAGCTGCGGCTGCTGCGGGCGGTCTCCGGCGGCCTTCGCGGCGGGCGCCTGGAGCGGGCGAGCCGGGAGCTCCTCGCCCTGCAGGCGAGCGACTGGGCCTTCCTCGACCAGCGCAAGCAGGCCGGCGATTACGCCTGGCAGCGGGCGACCGACCACTCACAGGCGCTCTTGGAGGCCATAGACTGCGACCGCGCCACCGACCCCCGCGCCACCAACCCCCACATGCGTTCCCTCGCCCCGGACCTCAGCACCGCTCCTTTGCTGGAGCCCTAGCCAGCCACCGAACTTTGACCCGCGTACTGATCCTCTCCTGGGAGTACCCGCCGCTGATCGAGGGGGGCCTGGCCCGGCACGTCCGCAAGCTCTCCGAGGCGCTGGTCGAGCGCGAAGTCGAGGTCCACGTGCTGACCCGCGGGGGGGAGGAGTCCCCCGCGCAAGAGAACCGGAACGGGGTGATCATCCACCGCATCCGCGAGCCGAAACGGCCGACCGACCTCGGCGAGTTCGTCGCTTGGATCGAACGGATGAACTCCGACATGCTCGCCGCCGGGGTCGAGCTCGGCGACCGCTACAGCTTCGACCTCGTCCACGGGCACGACTGGCTCGTCGCCAACGCCTGCGACCACCTCGCCAAGCGCTTCGACGCGCCGCTGGTGACGACGATCCACGCGACCGAGTACGGCCGCCACCAGGGCTGGGTCGACAAGCACCCGCAGACCTACATCCACGGGGTCGAGCGCTGGATCACCAACCGCTCGCAGCGGGTGATCACCTGCTCCCACTACATGCGCGAACAGGTCGTCGACATCTTCGGCGTCGAGGAGCAGCGCGTGACCGTGATCCCGAACGGGATCGACCCCGACGACCTGCCCGAGCAGCCCGCCGAGGACCTGGCCCGCCTGCGCTCGGAGTTCGCGACACCGGACGAGAAGCTGGTCCTGCTGATCGGCCGCCTCGTCTACGAGAAGGGGTTCCAGCTGGCGCTGGAGGCGATGCCGCGGGTGCTCGAAGAGGCTCCGGGGACGCGCTTCCTCGTCGCCGGCTCCGGCACCCACGAGGCCGAACTGAAGCGGCAGGCGAGCGAGCTCGGATTGATGGAGCACGGCACCTTTCTCGGCTGGATCGGCGACGACGTCCTCCACTCGCTCTACCGGATCGCCGACCTCACCGTGGTGCCCTCGATCTACGAGCCCTTCGGCCTCGTCGCCCTTGAGGCGATGGCCTCCGGCTGCCCCTGCATCGTCGCCGACACCGGCGGCCTGCGCGAGGTCGTGCCGAACGAGCAGGTCGGGCTGCGCTTCGAGTCGCGCGACCCCGTCTCGCTCGCCGGCATGATGGAGCGCGTGCTCTCCGACGACGCGCTGCGCGACCGCCTCGTCGCCGAGGCGAGCGAGCACGTGCTGCGCTTCGACTGGTCCGACATCGCCCGCCAGACCGCCGAGATCTACGGCGACCTGCGCCGCCTCGCCGTCTGAGTCGACCACTGTCCGTCTGACCACCGCATGGGGGGTCAGAGGGACAGTGCTGCCGCCGCCTCCTCCAGACGGTCGTCGCCCCAGAACGCCTGACCGCCGACCACGACGCTCGGGACGCCGCGCACGCCGAGCGCGATCGCGGCCTCGGTGCGCTCGCGGAGCGCCGCCTTCGCCTCGGGCGTCGCAGCGGCCGCCAGCACCTCCCCCTCGATGCCCGCCGCAGACGCGGCGTCCGCCACCGCCGCCGGGTCCGACAGATCGCGACCGTGGACAAAGGCCGCGCGCAGCGCGGCCAACAGGAACGCGCGTCCCGCCCCGCGCTCGTCGGCCGCCACGGCACAGCGCATCGCCAGCAGCGTGTTGCCCGGCCACGGCTCCGGCCAGCGCACCGGCCCGAGCCCATACGCCAA
>JBJMKN010000083.1:0-6725 GCA_045805765.1 Solirubrobacterales bacterium | reverse complement strand
TCCGACCTCGTTCCGGCCGCCGTCGCAGGGGCCCTGAAAGAACGCCTGGGGGACAGGTAGGCTGTCTGCCATCAGTCCGTCCACATGGGCGTCGCCTTGCAAAAAAACGCTCTTTCAACGCCTTCTTCCCTAAAACCCCCGCATACACGTAGGCTTACGACCTTCATATGGACGTCCTGGTCCTCATAGACAAGCTCGATGACGTAGTTCACAACGCCCGTCCGGTCCCGTTGACGGATCAGGTGCGCGTGGACCGCGAGGAGATCTACGACCTCCTCGACCAGATGCGTGCCACGATCCCCGAGGAGATCAAGCAGGCGCGGTGGATCGTCAAGGAGCGCCAAGAGATGCTGGCCGAGGCCAAACGCGAGGCCGAGCGCATCGTCCGCGAGGCGCGCGAGCAGCAGGCCCGCCTGATCTCCGACGAGGAGGTCACCAAGCAGGCCGAGCGCGCCGCCGACGAGATCGTCGAGGACGCCCGCACCCGCGAGCGCGAAATCCGCCTCGGCGCCGAGGACTACGCCGACGAGATCCTCAACACCCTCGAAGTGAACCTGCAGAAGTTCCTCGCCGCCGTCCAGCGCGGCCGCGACCGCCTCGCCGGCCGCGACGAGGAGCAGCCGCAGCCAGAGCTCGACCAGCAGCCGTAGGGCGGGCGCCGACCGGAATTACCGCGGCCCGAGAAGGCCGAATGACGCTGCGCGCTACGCCACCTCCCCGAGGTCCCGCGTAGCGCCGCTACGCGGGACTCGTGTCGTTGCCGTATCGCTTGGTCATCGACCTTCTCGGTCTCGCGTTAATTCCGGTCGGCGCCCGCTTTGCTTTCGAGTGCGCGCAAGAAGCTCACTTCACCGCGTAGCCGAGATTCGACACACCAGGGTGTGGTCAAAGTCGGATGCGTCGAAGGGGGATGCCTGCTACTCGAGTCTTAGGTCTTTCAGCGCCGACCAGCGGGGGTCGGTGGCTTCCTCGTGCTCGTGCGGGTTCTCGTTGAGGGACTCGCCGCAGACGGGGCAGAGGCCGGCGCAGTCGGGGCGGCAGAGGATCCGGGTCGGGAGGGCGAGGATGGTCGCGTCGTGGGCCCAGCGGCCGATGTCGAGCTCGTCCTCGGAGACGTAGGGGCTGCGCAGTTCCGGATCGTCCGTCCCCGCCTGGTCGATCTCCCGCGCCTCGACCTCGAGGTCGAGCTGGCCCGGCTCGAGGCAGCGCATGCACGGCCCCTCGAGGTGGACCGGGAAGTTGAGGCGGAAGGCGAAGCCGTTGCTGGGGCGCGAGACCTCGAGCCGCACCGTCGGCGCCCAGGGCTCCGGCTTGTAGGTCTGGCCGGCGAGCTCGAAGGGCTCCAGCGCGACCGGCACCTCGATCCGCTTGCCCTCGCCGTGGGCGAGGCTGAGCCGGGAAAGGTCGATGATCGTCTGCGGCGCCTGTGACATGCTCCCGACGAGGTTACGTAATGGGTCAATTCGACTGGAAGCCAGACACCTACTCGGAGCTGATCCGCTCCGAGGTCCCACGCTACGACGAGCTGCAGGAGCAGGCGATCGCGGCGATCCCGTTCCCGCCCGAGCGGGTGCTGGAGCTGGGGATGGGAACCGGGGAAACGACGCGCCGGCTGATCGAGGCTCACCCAGACGCCTGGGTGATCGGCCTCGACTCCAGCGCCGACATGGTCTTCCGGGCGCGGGAGATGTACGACGACGTCCAGCTGGCGCGGATCGAGGACCCGCTGCCCGACGGCCCCTGGGACCTAGTCATCGGCGTCCTCTCGATCCACCACCTGCGCGCCGACGCGAAGAAGAACCTCTTCCGCCAGGTGAGAGAGCAGGCTCGCGCCTTCGTGATTGGCGACATCGTCAAGGCCGACGTGGAGATCGCCCCGATCGACCCCGACTACGACTTTCCGGAGACGGCGGCGGACCTCGCCGAATGGTGCGGGGGAGAGGTGATGTGGGAGGCGGACGATCTCGCCGTCGTGCGGGCGACGTGCTGAAACTCCTGCACCCGCTACCATCCCGCGACCGATGGCCGTCCCGAAGAAGAGAACTTCCAGCGCCCGACGCGACAAGCGCCGCGCCAATCACAAGGCTGGGAAGCCGAACCTGAATAGCTGCCCGCGTTGTCATAGCCCGCGGCTGCCGCATCGGGTCTGTCCCACCTGTGGGACCTACGCCGGGCGCGAGGTCGTCGCCCAGCGGATTGCCGATCCGTCGGCGCCCCACACCCACGAGTAGGCCGTGACGGCCTCACGCGCGGTGACCGTGGCCCTCGATGGCTACGGGGCTGAGCAGGGATTCGACGTGCTCGCGCAAGGCGCCCGCCTTGCCGCGGCGGACGGAATCGGCGTCCGCGTTTTCGGCCCGCGGCGCGCGCTCGGCCTCGACAACGCCGAGGGGATCGAGGTGATCGAGACCGGCGAGCACATCGGCAATGAAGAGGACCCGGTGCCGGCGGTGCGGTCGAAGAAGCAGGCCTCTGTGGTCCGTGCCGCGGCCGACGTCGCCGAAAGCGAGTCAGACGCGATGGTCAGCTGCGGCTCGACCGGGGCGACGATGGCAGCCGCGACCTTTGGCCTCCGCCGTCTCAAGGGGGTCCAGCGGCCGGCGCTCGCGGTCCAGCTACCGGTCCCAGGGAAACCGGTCCTCTTCCTCGACGTCGGCGCCAACGTCGAAGTCCGCGCCCAGCACTTGGTCCAGTTCGCCTTCCTCGGCGCTGCCTTCAGTGACGCTGTGCTCGAGGTCGAGAGCCCAACCGTCGGCCTGCTCACGGTCGGCGAGGAGTCGGGCAAGGGGCGCGAGGAGGTGGTCGAGGCGCACCGCCTGCTCAGCGATTCCGCCGGGATCAACTTCGCCGGCAACGTCGAGGGACGAGATTTACCGGCGGCGGTGACCGATGTCGTCGTCACCGACGGCTTCACCGGCAACGTCGCGCTGAAGCTCCTGGAGGGGACGGCGAAGACCGTCGCCGCCGCGGTCGGCGACGCCGCCCGCTCCAACCCGATCGCCGCCGCCGGCGGGCTGCTGCTGAAGCCGTCCCTGAACGGGCTCCGTCGCGAGCTCCATCCGGACTCGACCGGCGGCGCGATCCTCCTCGGCCTGCGCGGCATCGCCGTCGTCGGCCACGGCAGCTCCGGCGCCGAGGGGATCGCCAACGCCGTCCGCCTCGCCGCCCGCTGCGCCGAGGTCGACGCCGTCGGCCGCACCGCCGCCCTGCTGGCCGCGGGCGGCGCCGGTCGTGGTGCCCTCGCTGCCGAGGGAGACAGGTAAGGGCCGTGATAAACAACCCAGCAGGATGAACCGCGACGACGTCCTCACCCTGGTCCGCGAGCACCTCGCCGAGGAGCTCGAAGTCGACATCGCGCGCATCGACGAGGGAACCCGCTTCAAGGAGGACCTCGACGCCGACTCGCTTGACCTCTACGAGCTGGTGATGGAGCTCGAGGACCGCTACGGCGTCACCGTCAGCGAGGAGCAGGCGACCCACATCAAGACGGTCGGCGACGCGGTCGGCTTCGTGCTCGAGCACGCTCCCGCCTGAGCGGTGGCGTCCCCGCCGGACTCTCCCGTCGCAGCGCTGGGCGCGCTGATCGACAAGCTGCCCGATGACCTGCGCCGCCAGGCGCTGACGCACTCCTCCTGGACCGAGCGCCGGGTCGACTCCTTCGAGCGCCTCGCCTTCCTCGGCGACAGCGTCCTCGGCCTCGCCGTCGCGACGCGCACCTATGAGACCTTCGAGAAGCTGGCCGCCGGCGGCCTGACCAAGGTCCACAACCAGGCGGTCAGCGGCGTCTCCTGCGCCGAGGTCGGGGCCCAGCTCGGGGTGCCGGCGATGCTGCGCGAGAACGAACCCGAGGGCGTGGTCGCGGCGATCCCGGCCGAGATCCTGCTCGAAGGCGGCCGGCCGCTGCCGGAGGCGACCGAGGCCCTGATCGGCGCCTGCTACGTCGCCTTCGGCTTCGAGCCGACCGCCGAGGCGGTGGCCGAGGCGTTCGAGCCGCGGATCGAGCTCGCCTCCGAGACCCGGATCGATTTCAAGTCCGCTTTGCAGGAGCTTTTGGCCCAGCGCGGAGCGCGCGTAACCTACGAGGTGATCGCGGCCACGGGGCCCCCGCACCGGCGAACATTCGAGGTGGTGGCGATCGTCGACTCCGAGCGGGTCGGGAGGGGGAAAGGGCGGAGCAAGAAGGCGGCCGAGCAGCTTGCCGCCGAGGAGGCATTGGCGCATCTTGGGGGTTAATCCAGCCGCATTCGCGTCCGAGTCGACCGGGAGCATTGAGCCGATGCGAGGTGTGCACGCATGTATCTGAGGTCGATCTCGATGAAGGGCTTCAAGTCCTTCCCCGAGCGCACGACCCTGGAGTTCTCCCCGGGGGTCAGTGTCATCGTCGGCCCCAATGGCTCCGGCAAGAGCAACATCACCGATGCGGTCCTCTGGGCGCTCGGCGAGCAGAGCCCGGGCGCGATCCGCGGCGCCTCGATGCAGGACGTGATCTCCGCCGGCGGCAAAGGCGTCGGCCAGCGCCGCGCCGCCGAGGTCGAGGTGACGATCGACAACTCCGACGGGCGCGCCGCGACTGAGTTCTCCGAAATTGCCGTCGAGCGCCGCCTCGACCGCTCCGGCGACAGCGGCTACCGGCTGAACGGCGCCCGCTGCCGGCTCGCCGACGTCACCGACGTCCTCTCCGACACCAACCTCGGTCGCGAGATGCACTCGGTGATCAGCCAGGGCCGGGTGGAGACGATCGTCCACTCCAAGCCGCGCGAGCGGCGGCTCCTGGTCGAGGAGGCGGCCGGTCTCGGCAAGCACCGCAAACGCCGGCGCCGCGCCGAGCTGAAGCTGCGCTCGGCGCGCGACAACCTCGACCGCGCCCTCGACGTCGAGCGCGAGGCGCGGGCGCGGCTGCGGCCGCTGAAGCGCCAGGCGCAGGCGGCCGAGCTGGGGGCGCGGATCGAGCGCGAGGAACTGGGGCTGCGGGCGCAGCTCGTCTCCGAGGAGCTGCGCTTCGGCGCCGACCGCGCCGCCGCGGCCGAAAAGGCGGCGGCGCAGGCGCGCGGCGTGCGCGGCAAGCTGGAGGAGCAGCTGGCCGAGGTGGCGAAACGGCGCGCCGCGGCTGAGGAGCGCTTCGCCGCCCGCGACCGCGAGCGCACCCAGGCCTGGGGCCTGCTGACGAAGCTGCGCGGGGAGCAGGAGAAGGTCGCGGTGCGGGTCGCCGGCCTCTCCAGCCGCGAGGCCGAGCTGGAGGCGGGGCTGGAGCGTCTGCGGGCAGAGCTCGGCCCGCTGACCCTCGACGTCGGACCGGGCTCCTCGCCGGGAGACAGAGCGCGGAAGCTGGAAGAGGAGCTGGGGGAGATCGACGCTGGCCTGCGGACGGCGATGGACGGCCTCGGGGTCGCCAGGTCCGCGGACGCGGCGGAGTCGGCGCGCGAGACGGCACTCGGGCATGTCCGCGACGGGGCCGAGCGGGCCGGCCGCCACGCCAAACGCGCGGAGGGCCTCCTCGGCGAGCGCCACCGCGAGAAGATGCGGGCGCGCCTGGCTGCCGGAGAGGAACTGCTCGACGACGTGCGGAGCGCGCTGAAGGCCGCCGAAGCCGCCGGAGCCGCGATCCGCGCCCGGGTCGACCTGATCGAGCGCAAGGTCGTCGGCGGCCGGGACGACGGGGACGAGATCGCCGATCAGCTCCGCGCCTGCTCGAAGCAGGAGTTCGAGCTGCAGTCGCAGATGAAGGAGACCTCCGACGAGCTGACCCGGGCCGAGGTCGAGGCTGCCCACCTCGGCGACCGCCGCGCCGAGGCCGCGCGTGAGCTGGCCGTGATCGCCGAGAAGCTGGGGGAGGAGATCCCGCCCGCGGAGGAGGCGCTGAGCGACGAGGCGCGGGCCGACGTCGATCGCCGGCTCGAACGGCTCGACCGCCGTCGCGCCCAGATCGGGCCGGTCAACCCGCTGGCCGAGCAGGAGTACGAGGAGGCGCGCGAGCACGTCGAGGCGCTGCAGGCCCAGCGCGAGGACATCGAGCGCTCGATGCGGGAGCTGGAGTCGCTGATCCGCGACATCGACGAGGAGATCGAGCGCGCCTTCGAGGAGACCTTCGAGGCCACCGCCAAAAACTTCGAAGAGATGGTCGAGCACCTCTTCCCCGGCGGGCGCGGCCGCCTGCGCCGGGTCAGCCTGCGGCCGGTGCGCGACGACGAGCGTCCCGCCGGCGAGCAGGAGGCGCCGACCGACGCCGAGCCAGAGCCTGAGGAGGAGGAAGAGCAGCGCGACGAGCAGGGGGTGGAGATCGAGGTCACCCCGGCCGGCAAGTCGACGCGGAAACTGCAGCTGCTCTCAGGCGGCGAGAAGTCCCTCGTCGCCCTCGCCTTCGTCTTCGCCGTCTTCCTCGCCCGGCCATGCCCCTTCTACATCCTCGACGAGGTCGAGGCGGCTCTCGACGACGCCAACATCGACCGCTTCCTGCAGCTGATCCGCCGCTTCTCCGACCGCGCCCAGTTCGTCATCGTCACCCACCAGAAACGGACGATGGACGCCGCCGACGTCCTCTACGGAGTCACCATGGGCGGCGACGGCGTCACGAAGATCGTCTCCAAGCGGTTGCCGCGGGATGTCGCCGAGGATGTCGGTGAGGAAGACGAAGCGCCGGGGTTGTCTGCGGTCGCTTAGGGGAGGGGCGGGTACCCCTCTCCAGACACATCTCGCTTATGGCTCGCTGTTGAGTGTCTGGAGAGGGG
>JBJMKN010000082.1:0-7320 GCA_045805765.1 Solirubrobacterales bacterium | reverse complement strand
CTCGGCGGTCCCCCCAAAAGTTGAGCGAGAGGGGCATCCACCCACCCCCCCCACCCCCGATCCCGGGCCGTAAGTAGGGTGCGGCGGATGCTTATTGAGCTGCAGAGCCATTCGGTGGTCTCGGATGGGCAGTTGGAGCCGGCCGAGGTCGTGGAAAAGGCTGCCGAGGCTGGGGTTACGACGCTGGCGCTTACGGACCACGATGCCATCGCTGGTGTGCCTGCCGCTGCAGAGGCGGCGGCGCGGGTTGGGGTGGAGCTGGTGCCGGCGATCGAGATGTCCTGCGTACATCGGTATGCGGAAGACCTGCATGTGTGCGGGTACTGGATCGACCTGGAGAAGATGGCTCCGGCTTGCGATCGGGCGCAGCAGGAACGGCGTAACCGCGCTGGCGAGATTGTCGAGAACCTGCGGCGCGAGGGCTTCGACCTGACGCTCGAGGACGCGATTCGCGAGGCCGGCGGCGCCGACTCGATCGGCCGGCCCCACATTGCCAAGGCAGCGGGCGCGACCGGCGACCTCGGCCCCTTCTTCGAGGAGTACCTGGTTCCCGGCGCCAAGGCCTTCGTCCCCCGCCGCTGGCCGACCGCCGAGGAGGCGGTCGAGACGATCCGCGACGCCGGCGGCGTCGCGGTCGTTGCCCATCCCTACTGGGACGTCAAGGACCCGGCTCAGGTCGAGGACCTTGTCCGCTCGCTGAAGCCCGATGGCATCGAGGCCTACTACCCGAGCCACACGAAGGAGCAGACCGAGCACCTCCTGCGCCTCTGCGACGAGCTCGACCTCGTCCCCACCGCCAGCTCCGACTACCACGGCCCCACCCACAAGACCTTCGCCAAGTTCGGCGCCTACGACACCTTCGGGCTCGGCGAGCCGCAGGTCCCGGCTAGGCCGTAGCGACCCGCAGGCGCACCCAGTCGACAAACTCGGCTTCGGTGATCGCGCCGTCTTCCAAGGCTTTGAAGATCGGCGGCACCACGAAAGCGTCCTCCTGCGACATTCGCCACGGCTCGCCCGCGCCGTCCAACAGCAGGCACATGAACCGATAGCCGATTTTGCTGTTGTCGTCAGGGAAGGGCTTGTTCCGGACCACCCACGCTCCACAGATGGCGGCCACTTCTACGACCGTGGGCGGTGGATCCGCCTCTTCGAGCGCGGTGAGGAGGGAGCCAAATGACGGGTCGGAATCGAGAGAGGTCGTATGCAGCAGCTCCTGAGCAGGCGTCCCTAGCTGCGCTTCCGCAACGAGAAGCAAATCGCCTATCAGCATCACCCGATTCGGCATCGTTATTACATAATAACGCTTTAATGCCGCAAGCTAAAAGATTTCGCTCCCATCGAAGCGGATGGTTCGACTGTTGAGGTATATGTGCGTTAAGCTTTCGGCGCGCCCATGGCAACCAAGGCAACGAGCTTCCGACTTCCCGAGCCCCTGGCGGCAGAACTCGCGGCCGTCGCTCGCGCCGACGGCATGCCGATCTCAGAGGCGGTGCGCCAAGCGATCGAGAAGCACGTCGCTGAACGTCGCGCTGACGACGAGTTCCAGGAACGGCTAAAGCAGCTCCTCGAAGAGGAGCAAAAGCTCCTCAAGCGCCTCGCAAAATGAAACTGGAGGAGGGACGGGAGTCACCCGCCCCTCCTCCTCCAGTTCAGCGGATCGTCCGCTTGAGCTGAATCGTCTTCGTCACCGACGAGGTCGTGCCGCCGGTGGGAGCGAACGAAAGGGTCAGCTTGACTTTGACTTTGCCGGTCCTCAGCAACTTCTTGCGGGCTTTGCCCTTGGCCGCGACCGTCAGTTTCGTCGTTCCCGCCGTGACTGCACGGATGCGTTGTTTGATCTTTTTGCCGGTCAGGAGCAGCGTCCCTGGAGCGCCGACCAAAGCGGAAACGACCGCGGTCCCCTTCTTCTTGTTCCGTTTGATCCCTTTGGCGAAACCGTAGGCAGCGAAGTTCGCCGTAACCGACTTCGCGGAGTCCATCGTCAGCGCACAGGTCGTGCCGGTGCAAGCGCCGCTGAAACCGGCGAAGGCAAAGCCGGGATTGGCGGTTGCGCTAAGGGCGACCGAGGCTTTGGCGCTGAAGTCGGAGATGCAGGCAGTACCACAAGAGATGCCGCCGGTTCCAGTGACGGTACCTCCCGCCGGATTCGCATTGGTGACACTCAGACGTTGCCGCCCAAGCGTCCGGACGGCATTGACCACAAGGCGGCCATAGTCACCGGACCACTCGCCAGGCCCGTAGTCGTCACCGATCCAAGCGGTGGTCGTGACAACGCGCCCCTTCGTCGCGATCGCGTTCAGGCCGTTCTCCCATTTCGCAACCAAGACTGCGCCAGGGGCAAGCTCCGGTTCGGTGTTGTCGACCGTAGTGAGCGCGCTGATCCCTTGCATCAGCGGGCTGGAGGCGTCGAACTCGCCGAGCGAGGTCGTGTTGTTCCCGTTATTGCCGGGGATGAACGGTGCGTAACCGCCGCTCGCAAAGCGTCCCTCCGGGAAGGCATTGTCCCAACTGTCGTAGCCGGCCTGAACGACGACCCCCCCGGCATCGATGTAATCCGCCAGCGAGTTCCCCCAAGCCTCACGATCCGCATAACTGCTGTCACCGACGCTGACGACGACGTCATAAGAGCCAAGTTGTGACGCCGTCGGCGTCACTTCCGAGGTGTCGGCGTAGTTGATGGCCGCGATGTCCGGAAAGGTGGCGATCTGGGCGCCCAGTTCGTGCGGGCCCTCCGGATACGGTTCGGTCAGCAGTACGCGGTAGGCGCCCGGTGATGCATCGGCGCGGGCGCTGAAAAGTGCTACGGCAGCCAGCGCGGCGATTACACCGATCGCGATCCGCATCGCAATCGGAACAGCCAACATCGGACGAGTCGCTCTAACCATCTCAACCTCTCGATCGTGGAACCTGGATCCGCTCAACCTACCGATCGGCTCCCCCGCCACGGACGAAAAGAGGGGCCGGGAGGCCCTTCCCGGGGACTTCAGCACGGCCGCCAGGCCGGTGCCCCCGGGAAGGGCCTCCCGGCCCCTCGCACCGCTAAGTCGCTAACCGAAGCAGCTAAGCCGCAGCAGCCTCCTTGGCGGGAATGAAGCCCCGCTCCTCGAGGTAGGCCAGCAGCTTCTCCGCCGACTCCTCCGGCGTCTCGCTTTCGGTGTGGCAGACGAACTCCGGGTTCTCCGGTGCCTCGTAGGGGTCGGAGACGCCGGTGAATTCTTTGATCTCGCCGGAGAACGCTTTCGCGTAGAGGCCCTTGACGTCGCGCTCGGCGCAGGTGTCGACCGACGCCTCGACGTAGACCTCGACGAAGCGGTCGCCCATCAGCTCGCGGGCCTCGTCGCGGATCTCCTTGTAGGGGGAGATCGCCGCGGTGATCACCGGCACGCCGTTGCGGCTGAGCAGGTCGGCGACGAAGGCGATGCGGCGGATGTTGGTGTCGCGGTCCTCCTTCGAGAAGCCGAGGCCCTTGGAGAGGTTTTCGCGGACGATGTCGCCGTCGAGGATCTCCAGCTTCGAGCCGCGCTCGCGCAGGTGCCTCTCCAGCTCGCGGGAAATCGTCGTCTTGCCGGACCCGGAGAGCCCGGTGAACCAGAGCGTGAAGCCCTTCTCATCAGCCATGCGTCGTCAGTCCTCCTTGTAAGCGTCGATCAGGATGTCGGCGACCTCGTCCCGCGAGAACTCGTGCGGCGGCCGTTCGCCGTTGCCGAGCATTTCGCGGACCTTGGTCCCGGAAAGGAACAGGCGTGCATCTTGGTCGTGAGGGCACGTCTTGTTCGAAGCCAGCCCCTCGCACTCGTTGCACCAGAAGGTGTGCTCGAACATCAGTGGCTCGATCCCGAGCTCCTCGATGTCGATCGTGTCGAAGATCTTCTGGGCGTCGTAGGTGCCGTAGTAGTCACCGGCACCCGCGTGGTCGCGGCCGACGATGAAGTGCGTCGCCCCGTAGTTGCGGCGGACGATCGCGTGGAGGACGGCCTCGCGCGGGCCGGCGTAGTGCATCTTCGCCGGCTTGACGCCGAGCACGACCCGGTCGTTCGGGTAGTAGTTCTCCATCAGCACCTCGTAGCAGCGCATCCGCACCTCGGCCGGGATGTCGCCGGCCTTGGTCTTGCCGATCAGCGGGTGGATGAAGAGCCCGTCGCAGGTCTCCAGCGCCGCCTTGGTCAGGTACTCGTGGGCGCGGTGGATCGGGTTGCGAGTCTGGAAGGCGACGATTTTCTTCCAGCCGCGCTCCTCGAAGTCGGCCTTGTGCTCGGCCGGCGTCTTGTAGCGGCGCATGAAGGCCTCGTCGTGGTCGGGCAGCGCGTCGACCTCGATCGGGCCGGCCAGCATGCGGTTGCCCTCCTCGTAGATCGCGGCGACGCCCGGGTGGGCCTCGTCGGTGGTGCCGTAGACCTGCTCGGCCTCGCGCTTGACGTCGCGCTCCCAGATCTCCTCGACGGTGAGGCGGCCGAGCTTCTTGCCTTCGTCGGAGGAGAGCTCGACGACGTCGCCGACCTCGCACTCGAGGTCGCTCGCCAGCGTGATCGGGATCGGCCAGTAATCGCCGTCGGTGGTCCGCATCTCGCTGCAGACGCGCTCCCAGTCAGCGGAGCCCTGGAAGCCGGTCAGCGGCGCAAATCCGCCGTTGCCGATCATCTCGAAGTCCGCCGTGTGGCGCTCGGAAAGGGTCAGGGACAGCTCAGCCATCGTCTCGCTCATCTCACCTTGTGGGTTGGGGAAGGGGTTTAGGAAAGGACTTGAAGGGCGGCTTGCCGGTCGCCGCTAGTTGATCCCGCACTCGGTCTTTGCCAGGCCCGTCCAGCGGCCTGCGCGCAGATCCCCACCCGGTTCGACCGGCTGGGTGCAGTGGGTGCATCCGATCGAGGGGTAGCCACGATCGTGAAGCGGGTTGTACGGGAGGTGGTGCTCACGGATGTAGTTCCAAACGTCGCGCTCGGTCCAGTCCGCGAGGGGGTTCAGCTTCCAGAGGTTGAAGCGCTTGTCCCAGCCGAACTTCGGGGTCTTGGCTCGGGAGCTGGAATCTGCCCGGCGGACGCCGGCGACCCAGCAGTCTACGGAAGACAGGGCTCGGCGCATCGGCTCGACCTTGCGGATGCCGCAGCAGGAGTCAGGATCGCGGTTCCAGAGCTCCGGCCCGTGCTCGGCCTCCTGCTCCTCCAGCGTCAAGTTGTGGAAGCGGTCGAACTCGATCCCCAGCGCCGCGGCGAGGCGGTCGCGGGTCTCGTAGGTCTCCTCGAAGAGGACGTCGGTGTCGAGGTAGAAGAAGCGCGCCTCGGGGTTGACCGTGCTCGCCAGGTGCGCCGTGACGCTGCTCGTTTTCTGGAACGAGCAGGCGATGTAGTGGTCGCTGCCGAAGTTCTCGAACATCCACTCAAGCGCTTCGGAGGCGTTGGCGTCCTCGAGCTTGGCGGCGATTTCCTCATGGTCGAGGTCTGCCGGTGTAGGCACGGTGCCGGAGAGCGTCACGGGAGGCGGCTTCATCGCGATAGCGCGATTCAGATCGCGCACTCACCCTCTCCGCGGACGACCTCGTAGGGGCTGGAGCGGTTCCAGTCGATGAACTCCTGCATCGTCTCCAGGCTGAACTCGGACGGGAGGGTCAGGTCCTTGACTGCGGCTTCGAAGGGCTCGGCGCCGACGCGCTCGGCGAACGGGTTGAACTCCTCGCCCTCGTTGCGCTCGGTCTCATATAGGCGGATCCAGCGCTCGACGGCCTCGGGGACTCGTTTGGCGGGCAGGCGAGATTTGAGCCGCTTGCCGAAGGCGACCGGGCCGCCTTCGAAGTTGCCGCCGATGTGCGGGATGTAGGCGGGCATCGCGCGGCCGCCGACTTTCAGCGAGGCGCCGTAGAAGCCGATGTTGGCGATGTGGTGCTGGCTGCAGCCGTTCGGGCAGCCGCTCATTTTGATGTGGATCTGCTTGGTCAGCTCGTCCGTGATCTGCATCGCGGTCACCCGCTCCTTGATCGCCCGGTTGAGGCCCATCGAGGAGGTGATCCCGAGTTTGCAGCTGTCGGTGCCGGGGCAGCTCACCGTGTCGGTGATCTCGCGGGCGCCGGCCTCGCCGAGGCCGAGGGCCTCGAGCCGCTCCCAGACGTCGTAGAGCGCCTCGTCGCGAACCCAGCGGAGGACGAAGTTCTGCTGCACGGTACTGCGGGCGGAGCCGCCGGTGTACTCGCGCATGATCTGGGCGAGGCCGCGGAACTGCTCGGGGGTGAGGTCGCCGCGGGTGATCTTCACCTCGACCGAGGAGAAGCCCTCCTGGCGCTGCGGCTCGACGTTGCCGGCGAGGAAGCGCTCGAACTCGGTGCGGTC
Source organism: Solirubrobacterales bacterium (assembly GCA_045805765.1). GTDB lineage: Bacteria > Actinomycetota > Thermoleophilia > Solirubrobacterales > 70-9 > VAYN01. Next base: position 1,003 of record JBJMKN010000082.1, on the reverse strand, counting down.
GCCGTTGGGGGAGGAGGGAGCGAGAGGCGCCTCGGGGGCGTTCGCCTCCTCGTCGACGGCGAAGCTGAGGCGCTCGACCAGTTCGGGGCCGAATTCGCGCTCGTTCACCCAATCGCCCTGCAGCTCCTCGTCGACGAGCTCGCGGAAGGCGTCCATGCCGATCTTGTCGATCAGGACCTTGATCCGGGCGCGGGCGCGGTTGACCCGCAGCCAGTCCTGGCGGTCGAAGATGCGGAAGACGGCCTCGGCGACCTTGAGGTAGTCGCCGTTGTCGGCCTCGACGAAGTCGTACAGCGTCGGGGCGATGCGCGGCATGATCGACGTGCCGCCGCCGACGCGGACCTCGAAGCCGCGGGTCCCGTCCTCGCCGAGCTTGGAGATGAACGCGATGTCGTGGATGCCGGTGATCGAGCGGTCCTCGGACGGCGTGCCCTCGAAGGCCGTCTTGACCTTGCGCGGCATGAGCTGCGTCGTGGGATGGCGCACGAAGTAGCGCACGTAGGCGCCGACGTAGGGCGTCGGGTCCCAGAGCTCGTCGTGGCAGATCCCGGCCCACGGGTCGGCGGTGACGAAATCGGCCAGCGTCGGCGCGACGCGCGGCATGATCGATGTGCCGCCGCCGACGCGGATCTCGAACCCGCGCACGCCGTCGCGCTCGCGCGCGATGAAGGCGATGTCGTGGATACCGGTCAGCGCACGATCCGTGTCCGATCCGGTGAACGCCGTCTTGACCTTGCGCGGCATCAGCTGCGTCGTGGGGTGGCGCACGAAGTAGCGGACGTAGGCGCCGACGTACGGCGTCGGGTCGAAGACCTCGCCCTCGAGGATCCCCGCCCACGGGTCGCCGGTCACGTTGCGCACGGTGTTGCCGCAGCCCTCGCGGGAGGAGAGGCCGGCCTCGCCGAGCTCGCGGATGTACTCCGCCGCGTCCGCCAGGGGCACGTGGTGCACCTGGATGTTCGGGCGGGTGGTGATGTGCCCCTTCTTCAAGGGGACCCAGCGC
>JBJMKN010000081.1:0-9357 GCA_045805765.1 Solirubrobacterales bacterium | reverse complement strand
CGTCCAGCCCAGCGGCCCGTCCCGGGGCCGGTCGCGGCCGACCCAGCGGCTGGATGTGGCCCGTCATCGCGGTGCTGGCGCTGGTCCTCGGGGTGATCGGCGGCTTCGCCGGCAGCGCGGTCTACCACCGGACCAGCGACTCGACCTCGGGCGACGGCAGCAGCACCGGGCCCGGGCTGACCGCGACCGGCGTCCCGACCGCCGCGCCCATCCGCGGCGCCAAGACCTCGGTGGCCGCGGTCGCCCAGGCGCTCCTACCCAGCACGGTCCAGATCTCCGCCGAGTACGGCGGCGAGGAGAACGGCGCCACCGGCTCCGGCTTCGTGATCGACGAGTCCGGCCACATCGTGACCAACAACCACGTGGTCGAGCAGGCGGCCGAGGACGACGGGCCGATCCAGGTCGTGGACCAGGACGGCAACCGGTTCGACGCCACCGTCGTCGGGCGCTCACCGGTCTACGACCTCGCGGTGCTGCTCTGCGAGGAGGCCAAGCAGATGAAGCCGGCTGCGCTCGGGGCCTCCAAGGCCCTGCACGTCGGCGACCCGGTCGTCGCGATCGGCTCGCCCCTGGGCCTGTCGTCCACGGTCACCGCGGGCATCGTCTCGGCGCTCGAGCGTCCGGTCACCACCGGCGACTCCGCCAGCGAGTCGTCGTACATCAACGCGGTCCAGACCGACGCCGCGATCAACCCGGGCAACTCCGGCGGCCCGCTGCTCGACGCCGGCGCCCGGGTGATCGGGATCAACCAGCAGATCGAGACCAATTCGGGCGCCAACGACGGCGTCGGCTTCGCGGTCCCGATCTCCGCCGTCAAACGCTCGATCGCGCAGCTCCGCGAGGACGGCGAGGCCGAGTACGCCTACATCGGCGTCTCCAGCCAACCGCTCTACCCGCAGCTGGCCCGCAAGCTCGGGATCGATGCCACCTTCGGCGGCCTCGTCTCCGAAGTCGTCTCCGGTGGGCCGGCCGAGGAAGCGGGCATCGAGGGCGGCGACGACAAACTCCGCTTCCAGGCTGCCCAGTACCGGACCGGCGGCGACGTGATCCTCAAGGTCGACGGCCGGGACATCGTCAGCCCCGACGACCTCGCCGAAGTCATCTCCGCGCACCAGCCCGGAGACGAGGTGACCGTGACGATCCTCCGCGACGGCGAGCGCAAGGAGATCGAGCTGAAACTGGGCAAGCGGCCGGATACTCCCTCCGGCGGCTAGCGCCCCGAGCAGCGGCTGGACACCATGTCGCCGCTCATCCGTGTAGAACTTCGGCCTTGCTTCAGGAAGTCGCCCTCGGCCACAAGAACCTCACCGACTACACGCACATCGTCGGCAAAGAGCTGACGGAGCAGATCCGCCAGCTCGCCGAGCCCCTCAAAGGCAAGCGGGTGCTGCACGTCAGCGCCACCGCATTCGGCGGCGGCGTCTCCGAGATCCTCTACACGATGGTGCCGCTGATGCGGGACGTCGGCCTCGACGCCCACTGGCACGTGATCTTCGGCAAGGAAGAGTTCTTCAACGCAACCAAGCTCCTCCACAACTCGCTGCAGGGAGCCGAGGAGACGCTGAGCGACGAACAGTGGGAGATCTTCGACGAGATCAACCAGATCAACGCCGAGGGGCTGCAGGGCGAATGGGACGTGATCATCGTCCACGACCCGCAGCCGATCGGGCTGCGCCGCGGCGCTGCCGCGAAGTCGAAACACTGGATCTGGCGCTGCCACATCGACCTCTCGACGCCGAACCCGGCCCCGATCGAGCGGCTGCTGCCGATGATCGAAGAGTACGACGCGAGCGTCTGGCACCTCGACGACTACGTCCCCAACGGGATGGGCGACCACCGCGCGGACGTGCGGCTCATTCCCCCGGCAATCGACCCTCTCTCGCCGAAGAACATGGCCTTCTCGCCCGAGGATGCGGCCTTCGTCTGCCGCCAGTTCGGGATCGACGTCGATCGGCCGCTGATCACCCAGGTCTCCCGCTTCGACCCGTGGAAGGACCCGATCGGCGTCATCGACGCCTACCGCGCGGTGACCGAGCAGGTGCCGGAGGCGCAGCTGGCGATGGTCGGCTCGATGGCCACCGACGACCCCGAGGGGATGGAGTACTTCCAGAAGACCTTCGAATACGCGGGTGGCGACGAGGACATCAAAATCCTCAGCAACCTCAACAACGTCGGCGCGATCGAGGTCAACGCCTTCCAGTCGCAGTCGGACATCTGCCTGCAGAAGTCGATCCGCGAGGGCTTCGGGCTGACGGTCACCGAGGCGCTCTGGAAGGGCCGGCCGACGGTCGCCGGCAACGTCGGCGGCATCCCGCTGCAGATCGAGGACGGGGTCAGCGGCTTCCTCGTCGACTCCCCCGCCCAATGCGCTGAGCGCTGCCTGGACATCCTCCGCGACCCGGAGCTCGGCAAGAAGCTCGGCCGCGAGGGCAAGGAGCACGCGCGGCGCATGTTCCTGACTCCGCGCCTGCTGCGCGACTGGCTGCAGCTGCTCGACGACGTCGACGGCTAGTCAGCCGTACCCCATAGTCGGTACCCCTTAGTCTCTTCGGCGTGAGCTCCTCGCCGCTGATCATCGTCTCGAACCGGGGCCCGCTCCAGTTCGAGCGCGACGAGGACGGGCAGCGAACCGTCCGCCGCGGCGGCGGCGGCCTCGTCACCGCGCTCTCCGGCCTCGTCTCCCACCGCGACGCCCTCTGGATCGCCTCGGCGATGACCGACGAGGACGTCGCCGCCTCCGAGGAGGCGGGGGGGCCGATCTCCCAGGAGCTGGACGGAATCGACTACCGGGTGCGGCTCGTCGGCAGCGACCCCGAAGCCTATGACCGCTTCTACAACGTGATCGCCAACCCGATCCTCTGGTTCATCCAGCACTACCTCTGGGACATCTCCAACGCGCCGGACATCCGCCAGGAGGAGATCGACGCCTGGGACTACGGCTACCAGGCGGTCAACGAGGACATCGCGAAGGCGGTGCTGGCCGAGATCGAGGGGCAGGAGAGCCCGTTGGTGATGCTGCACGACTACCACCTCTACACCGCCCCCGGGATGATCCGGGCCGAGCGCCCCGACGCCTTCCTCCACCACTTCGTCCACATCCCCTGGTCGCAGCCGGACAGCTGGCGGATCCTGCCGACGCGGGTCCGCGGGGCGATCTACGAGGGGATGCTGGCGAACGACATCATCGGCTTCCACACCCACGCCTACTGCATCAACTTCCTGCGCTGCTGCGACGAGCTGCTGGACGGGGTCGAGGTCGACTACCACGCCGCCGAAGTCCGCCACCAACGCGGCCGCACGATCGCCCGCGCTTATCCGCTGGGGATCGACGCGCAGCGGCTCGAGCGGGCCGCCGACTCACCGGAGGTCGCCGAGGCCGAGCGCGAGGTGCTGGAGCGGCGGCGGCAGCACCTGATCATCCGCGTCGACCGGGCCGACCTCTCGAAGAACGTCCTGCGCGGCTTCACCGCCTTCGACACCTTCCTCACCCAGCACCCGGAGTTCCGCGAAAAGGTCACCTTCATCGCCCACCTGCAGCCCTCGCGTCAGGACGTCCCCGAGTACGCCGAGTACCTGGAGCGGATCGAGGCGCTGGTCGCCGTCGTCAACCACCGCCACGGGACGACCGACTGGATGCCGATCGACCTGAAGATCTACGAGAACTTCTACGACGCGGTCGCCCGCTACAAGCACTTCGACCTGCTGATGGTCAACTCGCTCTTCGACGGGATGAACCTGGTCGCGAAGGAGGCGCCGGCGGTCAATACCCGCGACGGGGTGCTGATGCTCTCCGAGAACACCGGCTCCCACCAGGAGCTCTTCGACTACGTGCTCTCGGTCAACCCCTTCGACATCCAGGAGCAGGCCGACGCGATCTACCGGGCGCTGACGATGGACGCCGAGCAGAAGCGCGCCTGGTCGCAGGGCCTGAAGAAGATCATCTTCTCCCGCAACCCCGGCGACTGGGTCGACGACCAGCTCAAGGACATCGAAGCCGCCCGCGCGACCTAGGGGGAGAACCGGCCCCCGCTAAGCCCTTAGGCAGGGGTGGGCGCGGTAAGGGTTCGCTGGAGCGGTATCGGCAAGGTGGCGATCGTCGCCATCGCGGCGCTGTTCGCCCTGCAGGCCCTGCCAACCCTCCTGCGCCCGCCCCAGCCGCCGCCGCTGGGCGATGACGTCGGCCTTCCCCGGGTCGTCCCGCACGCGGAGCCCGCGCCTCCGGAGTTGCGGTTCGAAAGTCCTCATATAAAGGACAAAAGAACCACGGGATCGGCGTCGCGGGACGTGATCAGTAGCAAGCCGCGGCGGCAGCGGAAGTCCGAGCCGACCCGTCCGGCCCAGAGGGCACCCACCGCTCCCTCGCCGGGACCTGCACCGGTCCCAGTGCCGACACCGGCTCCTCCCCCGCCGCCTCCCGTCTACGAACCGCCGGTCCCACCCGCTCCGCCGCCACCGCCGCCTCCCCCGGCGCCTCCGGGCGACGGCTCGGAGGAGTTCGCTCCGCGCTAGGGCCATCCCGCCGCTATAGTCCACCGCCGTTTTGGCAGCACCACGTGAATACGAGCTGGTCCTGATGCTGGACCCCCAACTCGACGCCCCGGCGCGCGACGCTCTGGCGCAGGATGCGCGCGGGCAAATCGAGGCAAAAGGAAGCCTCAAACACGAGAATTCCTGGGGGCTGCGCAAGATGGCCTACGAGATCAACCACCGCACCGAGGCGGACTACCGCTGGCTGCGGTTCGAGGCCCCGAGTGACCTGCTTGACTCGCTGGACCACAACCTGAAGATCGCCGACGGCGTCCTCCGCTTCCGCATCTTCAAAGTCGATCCCGGCGCACCGGTGATCGTCCCGCCCGCCGCAACCGCCGCCCCGGGGCCGCGGGAGCGCAGTGCCACCGGCGCCCGCGAGGACCGCGGCGACGCCGGCCCCTCCGACTCCGACGACGAGTAGCGCCGCCGGCGCCGTTCGCTGTTTGCGGGAACCCTCCACCGAGGGGGGCGAATCGAGCCGCCCTGCTCCTTAGACTGGGAAACCAGAAAAGCGAAAGCAGAGGAGTGAGTGCATTGGCAGCTTCGAACGTGAACGTGGTGGTCATCACCGGGAACCTGACCCGGGATCCGGAGCTGCGTCATACCGGCGGTGGGACCGCAGTCTGCGACCTCCGCGTCGCCGTCAACAGCCGCCGCAAAGACCAGAGCGGCAACTGGGTCGACAAGGCCAACTACTTCGACGTCACCGTCTGGGGCGCGCAGGGCGAGAACTGCGCCAACTACCTCAGCAAAGGCCGGCCGGTCGCGGTCGAAGGGCGGCTCGACTGGAGCGAGTGGGAGGCCAAAGACGGCAGCGGCAAACGCCAGGCGGTCCGGATCGTCGCCAACACGGTCCAGTTCCTCGGCTCCCGTGACGGGGCCGGCGGTGGCAACGGCAACGGCGGTGGCGGTGGCTTCGCTCCCCAGAGCGACGTCCCAGCCGACATGTCCGACTTCAGCGGCGCCCCGGCGGGCGGCGGTGGAGGCGGAGGCGGCCAGGAAGACGACATCCCGTTCTAGTCCTCTTCATTGCCACCTACAGAGCGCCGCAAAGCGGCGCTCTGTAGCATGCGCCGCCGATGGCACGCACTTCTTCTTCTGACAGCTCGTCCCGCACCGGGGGCCGCCGCGGCGGCGGCAGGCGCGGTGCCGACCGGGCGCGGCCGCGCAAATACACGCGCGTCAACTCCGAGGTCGTCGACTACAAGGACCTGAACCTGCTGCGCCGCTTCCTCTCCGACAAGGGGAAGACGCGCGGGCGCCGGGTCACCGGACTTTCCCGCCGCCACCAGCGTCAGCTCTCGGTGGCGGTGAAGCGGGCGCGCGAAATCGCCCTGCTTCCCTACGTCGGAGAGCGCTGATGGCGCAGGCGATCCTGCTGCAGGACGTCGATTCGCTCGGCGAGCGCGGGCACGTCGTCGACGTCGCCCCGGGGTACCTGCGGAATTTCCTGATCCCGCGCAAGCTCGCCCAGCCCGCGACTGCCGGCGCGCTCGAGGAAGCGAAGCGGCGGATGGAGGCGGCTGAAAAAGCCGAGGCCCTCCGCACCCAGCGGGAAACCGAAGCCGCCGGGCTGCTCTCGAAGACCGTGCTGACGATCCACCAGCGGGCCGGCGAGGACGGCAAGCTGTTCGGCTCGGTCGGGCCGAAGGAGATCACCGACGCCCTGCGCGAGGCGCGCGACCTGCGGATCGAGAAACGCAAAGTCCGCCTCGAGCAGCCGCTGCGCGAACTCGGCACCTTCATGGTCGAGATCCAGCTCAAAGACGGCACCACCGCGGCTGTGAAGACGATCATCAGCGAGGAGAAGTAGTCCTTCCTCGCCGTCGCAGGGCCAGTTGGGTTCGCTCCGAGCGAGCGACCGTCGGTCTTGCCGGAGTCGCCCTCGCCGCCGCCGGCACCGTCCTGGTAGGGCAGTTCAGCCGCATGCTCGCTCGCCGCGCGAGCGCAGCCCACGACCCCGAAGCGCTGCTGGAATCGGCGCCCGCCGCTGCCGCTGACACGGTCGGGGTTGCCGTCCGCGGCTACGAAGAGGCACCGCGCTACGAAACCGTCCTCTTCAACCTGCTCGCCGGCTTCCTCGGCTCCTTCGCGACCGTGCGGCTCTCGACCTGGGCGATCCGCGACGGCCGCGGCCCCTTCCGCAACGTCAGCATCGGCGGCCGCCATATCCACCATTTCGTCCCGGGCATCGTGCTCGGTTTCGGCTCGGGAACCGCCGCCCTCCTCACCGACAACGATGGGCTCGAGCAGAAGCTGGCGATCCCGATGGGGGTCGGCTTCGGCCTCACCTTCGACGAGGCCGCTCTCCTGCTCGACCTCCGCGACGTCTACTGGAGCCGTGAAGGCCTGCTCAGCGTCCAGCTCAGCCTCGGGGCCACCGCGATCCTCAGCATCGCCATCCTCACCCTGCGCATGCTGCGCCGCGGCGAGGCCCGCCAGGAGCAGGAGGGCCTGATCCCTCCGGCGCACCACCACCAGCTCTCCTTCGGAACTGCCGCATAAAGCTCGCCGAAGTGTGAATTCTTTTCCGCGGCTTTTGCACGGAAGTGAGTCCTGCCTGCCTGCCTCCTCTGGTTTGCTTGCAAAGCCCCCCTCCAGCTCCCCCGGTTCCGCCGCCCGGGAGCCTTTACTGAAAGCCGATGCCGCAGCCTCCTGCCACCCACGTCCCGCCCCAGAACATCGAGGCCGAGGAATCGGTGCTGGGCGCGATGCTGGTCTCCGAGTCGACGTTGACCCGGGTGATCGACGAGGTGAAGCTGCACCGGGAGGACTTCTACCTCGATCGGCACAAGGAGATCTTCGACGTCATCCACGATCTCTACGCAGCCTCGCAGCCGGTCGACGAGCTCAGCGTCAGCGAGGCGTTGACCCAGCGCAACCGCAGCGACGCGGCCGGCGGCAGGCACTACATCTCCGAGCTGACGGCGAAGGTCCCGGCCGCCGCCAACGCCAAGCACTACGCCGAGATCGTCCAGCAGAACTCGCTGCTGCGGCGACTGCTCACCGCCGGGCAGGAGATTCAGGGCTGGGTCAACGAGCGCGACGGCGAACCGAAGGAGCTCTCCGAGCGAGCCGAGAAACTGCTCTTCGAGGTCGCCCACAAGGAGCAGGCGAGCGACTTCAAACTCCTCGGCGACATCCTCCACGACGAGGTCGACCGGCTCGAGAAGCTCTCCACCGGCGAGACCGAGCTGACCGGCACCCCCTCCGGCTTCCGCGACGTCGACGCGGTCACCGGCGGCTTCCAGCCCGGCAACCTGATCATCGTCGCCGCCCGCCCGGCGATGGGCAAGAGCGCCCTGGTCGCCAACATCGCCGAAAACGTCGCGGTCAAGCGCGACAAGCCGGTCGCCTTCTTCTCGCTCGAGATGTCGGAGGTCGAGCTGGCCCAGCGCTTCATCGCCTGCCGGGCGCGGATCTCCGGCGACAAGCTGCGCAAGGGCCAGGTCTCCGAAAAGGACTGGCCGAAGGTCGTGCGAGCCGAGGGTGAGCTGTCGGAGGCGCCGCTCTGGTTCGACGACTCCTCCGACCTCGGCATCCTCGACCTGCGGGCGAAGGCGCGCCGCCTCCACGCCCAGGAACAGGACCGCGGCGGGCTCGGCCTGATCATCCTCGACTACATGCAGCTGATGCGCTCCGACGACCACCGCGCCAATCGGGTCGAGCAGGTCGGCCAGATCAGCCGCGGGTTGAAGATCCTCGCTCGCGAGCTGGAGGTGCCGGTGGTGGCGATCTCCCAGCTCTCGCGCGCGCCGGAGCAGCGGACGCCGCCGAAGCCGCAGCTCTCCGACCTGCGCGAGTCCGGACAGCTGGAGCAGGACGCGGACCTGGTCGGCTTCCTCTACCGCGAGGACTACTACCGCGACCCCGAGGACGAGCCGGACGGCCTCGCCGACCTGATCATCGCCAAGCACCGCAACGGACCGATCGGCACCCGCAAGCTCGTCTTCCTCGACCGCTTCCCGAAGTTCGCCGACTACTCCGGCCAGGAGCGGCCGGTCGAGCAGCCCGCGGGGGTCGGTGCCGCGCCCGGCGATCTCGCCGCCGGAGGGCCAGACTTCTAGTGGCGGGCCGGACGGAGGTCTTCCGGGAGCGCTCCTGCCCGCTGGGGGTCTGCGACGGCTCTGGCTGGATCCTCGGCCCCGAGGACGTTGCGCGGCCCTGCGAGTGCCGGGAGCAGCGCCTCGCGCGGGTGCGCACCCGCGGCGTCGCCTCGGTGATCCCGACCCGCTATCGCGGCGTCTCCTTCGACCGGCCGCCGGTCTCCGACATGGCCCGCGACCTGCAGACGAAGGCCGCCGTGGCCGAGGTGCGCTCCTACATCGACCAGCTCGACGAGCGCCTCGACGAGGGGCGTGGCCTCTGGCTGTTCGGGGACACCGGCACGGGAAAGACGACGCTGGCGATGCTGGTCTCCCGCACCGCGATCGAGAGCGGCCGCACGGTCGCGATCTACTCGCTGCCGAAGCTGCTGGCGCGGATCCGCCGCACCTATGACTCCGAGCCGGGCGGGGACTCCTATCTCTCCTTCTTCGAGCGCCTCACCTCGGTCGACCTGCTCCACATCGACGACCTCGGCGCGGAGAAGCGGACCGACTGGGTGATGGAGCAGCTCTACGCGCTGATCAACGAGCGCTACGAGTCCCAGCGCTCGATCATGGTGACCACCAACCTCCCGCACGAGGAGCTGGAGGACCAGGTGGGCCAGCGCACGATCTCCCGCCTCACCCAGGTCTGCGACGAGGTCCCGCTCTACGGCACCGATCGCCGTTACGGCCAGGCGGCCTGATCCCCCCCACGGAACCGTCACAATCCCCCGGTCAT
>JBJMKN010000080.1:0-10872 GCA_045805765.1 Solirubrobacterales bacterium | reverse complement strand
GCCGGGGGCGGGGCTCAGGCCCGGCGCACCAGCCGGGCCATGCCGTGGGCTCCCGCGCTACGGCTGCCCCCATCGGACCAGCCGCTCGCGGCCACGTCAAGCTTTGCGCAGTATTTGCAGCGTTTGCGCTAGGCCGCGGCTTCGGCGGGCTCGGCGTCGGGCAGCCCGGCGCCCGGGCGCGCGGGGTCCTTGTCCGTGCCGGCGATGAGCTCGTCGCGCGCCTGGCGATCGTCCTTCGGCAGGAAGCCGGACTTCATGCCGAAGTAGACGGCCTGCGGGTGGTGGGCGACGATCGCCACCGTCGACTGCTCGGGCATCACGGCGTAACCGTCGGAGAGGGTCATCCCGATCGCTTCGAGGTCGAGCAGCCGCCAGACCTTCTCGTGCTCGGACTGCTCCGGGCAGGCTGGGTAGCCCCAGGAGTAGCGACGGCCCTGGTCGAGGTCGATGCCCAGCTGCCGTCGCACGTCGGAGTGAAGCCACTCGGCAAGGCCCTCGGCGGCCTGCACGCCGAGCCCGTGCACGTAGAGCTGCTCGGCGAACTCGCCTTCGCGCTCCAGCCGCTCGATCAACTCGGTGACCTGCGGCCCGACGGTGACGCCCTGCAGGGCGACGACGTCGCGTTCGCCCGAGGAGAGCGGCCGGTAGAAGTCGGCGAGGCAGATGCGGTCGTGCCTGGGCTGGCGCGGGAAGACAAGGCGCTCCAGCTCGCGGTCGTGGTCCTCGGGGTCGAAGACGATCAGGTCGTTGCCCTCCGAATTGCAGGGGAAGAAGCCGAGGCGGGCGCGGGGGTGGAGGTAGTCCTGCTCGCGCCACATCCGCTCGAGGCGGGCGGCGAAGCCCTCCTCCTCGGCCGTTCCCTCGACCAGCTGCCGCCAGGCCTCGCCCTTGACGCCGCGTCCGCCCCAGTGGAGCTTGAAGAGGACGTGGCGGTCGAGGTAGGGGAAGACGTCGTCGAGATCGACCTCGATCTCGCGAGCTCCCCAGCCCGGCGGCGCTGGGATCGGCACGTCGGTGCGGGCGCCGGAGCGAACGCTGGCGTCGCTGGTCGGCGGTGAGTCGTCGACGACGACCGGCTTCTCGCGCAGCTGCTTGGCCTCGGCTTTGATCCGCTCGACGAGGGCGGACCTTGCGTCCTCGTCGACCAGCGCGTCCATCGTGTCAAGCCCCTGGAAGGCGTCCTTGCAGTAGAAGACGCCGGGCTCGTAGACCTCGTCGGACGCTTTTCCCTTTGGATAGAGGGTGCGCCGGCCGAAGTCGCGATTGATCGCCGCGCCCCCGATCAGCACCGGGAACTCGAGCCCGCGCTGGTGCAGCTCGGCGATGCAGGTCGGCATCTGCTTCGAGGTCGAGACGAGCAGCGCCGAGAGCCCGATCGCATCGGCGTCGTTTTCGACCGCGGCCTCGATGATCGCGTCGACCGGGACCTGCTTGCCGAGGTCGATCACCGTGTAGCCGTTGTTGGTGAGGATCGTGTTGACGAGCGACTTGCCGATGTCGTGGACGTCGCCGAAGACGGTCGCGATCACGACCTTGCCCTTGGTGTGGCCCTCGATCCGGTCGAGGTGGTTCTCCAGCTGCGCGACCGCGCGCTTCATCACTTCGGCCGACTGCAGGACGAAGGGCAGGATCAGTTCGCCGGCGCCGAATTTGTCGCCGACCTCCTTCATCGCCGGCAGCAGCACCTCGTTCAGGGTCGGGACGGCGCCGATCTTCTCGACCGAGCGCTCGATCTGGTCCTCGACCCCGTCCTTCTTGCGGCGGAGGATGTGCCAGTGCAGCGCCTCCTCGGGCTCCATGCCCGCGGTCGGGTCGGCGACCTCGGCCTCGGCCTCCTCGCCCTTGGACTCGAAGTGGGAGATGAAGCGCTCGAGCGCGTCCTCGCGGCGGTTGAAGACGAGGTCGTCGGTCAGCTCCCGCTCCTCCTCGGGGATCTCGCCGTAGGGGGTGATGTGGTTCGGGTTGACCATCGCCAGGTCGAGGCCGGCCTCGACACAGTGGTGGAGGAAGACCGAGTTGAGGACGGCGCGGGGCCGCGGCGAGACGCCAAAGGAGACGTTGGAGACGCCGAGCGAGGTCTTGACGCCGGGGATCTCGGCCTTGACCCGGCGGATGCCCTCGATCGTCTCCACCGCCGAGGGCCGCCACTCCTCGTCACCGGTGGTGAGGGTGAAGGTGAGCAGGTCGAAGATCAGCGCCTCGGGGTCGAGGCCGTGTTCGTTGCAGGCGATGTCACGGATCCGTTCGGCGATCTCGACCTTGCGGTCGGCCGTCTTCGCCATCCCGACCTCGTCGATCGTCAGCGCGATCAGGGCGGCCCCGTGGGCCTTCGCCAGCGGGATCACCGTGTCTGCCTTCTCGCGGCCGGCCTCTAGGTTGATCGAGTTGACGATCGCCCGCCCGGGGATCGTCTCCAGGGCGGCCTTGATCACCTCCGGCTCGGTCGAGTCGACCTGGATCGGAGCCGGTTGGGTCAGGGAGATCCGCTTGACGACGGCGCTCATCTGCTCGTCCTCGTCCTGGCGCTCGGTCAGGGCGACGCAGGTATCGAGCACGTGGGCGCCCCCTTCGACCTGGTCTTCGGCGACCTGGACGAGGCCGTCGTAATCGTCGGCCAGCAGCAGTTCCTTTGCCTTTTTCGAGCCCTGGGAGTTGACCCGCTCGCCGACCAGGGTCGGCCGCGGTTCCTGCACCAGCGGCGTCGAGGTCATCATCGAGGAGACCTCGATCGGGCCCGGCGCCGGTCGCTCGCCGGGGGCACGGCCGGCGACCCGCTCGCGGATCGCGGCGATGTGCTCGGGCGTCGTCCCGCAGCAGCCGCCGACGATGCCGACGCCGTAGCGCTCGACGTACTCGCCGAGCGTCGCGGCCAGCGGCTCGGGCTTTTCGGGGAAGATCGTCTCGCCGTCGGGCCCTTGCAGCGGCAGGCCCGCGTTGGGGATGCAGTGGACCGGGAGCGGGGAGGTCTCGCCGAGGAAGCGGATCGCGTCGCGCATGTCCTCCGGGCCGGTCGAGCAGTTGAGGCCGATCACGTCGACCTCGAGCGCGGCCAGCGTCGTCAGCACGGAGCGGATGTCGGTGCCGAGCAGCATCTTGCCGCCGTTCGGCAGCAGCGAGACGCTGCACTGGATCGGCACGGCGCGGCCGGCCTTCGCGAAGGCCTCACGGGCGCCGAAGATCGCCGCTTTGACCTCGAGGATGTCCTGTGCGGTCTCGATCATGATCAGGTCGGCGCCGCCTTCGACCAAGCCCTCCGCCTGCTCGGCGAAGACCTCGACCAGGCGGCCGAAGGAGATGTCGCCGAGGGTGGGGTCGGTGGAGGCGGGAAGGAACCCGGTCGGCCCGATCGAGCCAGCGACGAACCGCTCCTCGCCGGCGGCCCGGCGGGCGATTTCCGCAGCCTTCGTGTTGATCTCCAGCGTGTGCTCGCCGAGGCCCCACTCCTCGAGCTTCAGGCGGGAGCCCTGGAAGCTGTCGGTCTCGACCACCTCGGCCCCGGCCTCCAGCATCGAGGCGTGGACCCCCTCGATCACATCGGGCCGATTCAGCACCAGCGCCTCATGGCACTTGCCTGGCAGTCCGCCGTAGTCCTTCTGAGTCAGATCAAACTGCTCGAGAGTGGCTCCCATCCCGCCGTCGAAGACGACGACGCGCTCACGGGTCGCTGCTATGTAGTCGCGCTCCGGCATGAGCCTACAAAGGTACCGAGGCGCTGACTATTGCCTGCGACTAGCGCTTCAGGCCCATTTTCCGGCGCCAGTCGCGGGCGCCGAAGAAGCGGGAGATCGGGGCGAGGAGGCGGCGGCGGGTCTTCGTGTACGGGTACCAGGTCGGCTCGCGCTTGCCGCCGAAGCGGGTGATGACAAGGGACTCGGAGCGGCAGTACTTCTTGATTCCACCTTCTCCGTGGCGGGTGCCGATTCCCGACTGCTTCCAGCCGCCCATCGGCACGTCCATCGCGAAGTAGTTGATGAGGACGTCGTTGACGTTGACGGCGCCGCACTCGACCCGGCGGGCGACCTCTTCGGCCCGCTCCTTCTCGCCGAAGACCGAGGCGCCGAGGCCGTAGCGGCTGTCGTTTGCGAGCTGGAGCGCCTCCTCGGCGTCGCGCGCCTTCATCACGCCGACGACGGGGCCGAAGGTCTCGTCGCGCATCACCTTCATCGAGTGGTCGACGTCGACGAGCACAGTCGGTTCGAAGTAGTCGCCCGCTCCCTCGACGCGCCTGCCGCCGGTCAGGGCGCGCGCGCCGGCGGAGATCGCATCGCTGACGTGGTCCTCGACGATCGCGGTCTGGTTGGGCGACGTCATCGCGCCGACGTCCTTCGGGTTGGCGGCGTCGTCCGCGCCCTGGCGCAGGCGCCCCACCTCGGCCGTCAGCTTGTTGACGAACTCGTCGTAGACCGGCTCCTCGACGTAGATCCGCTCGACCGAGAGGCAGATCTGGCCGGAGTTCATCATCCCGCCCCAGGCTGCGGCGTTGGCGGCGCGGTCGATGTCGGCGTCGGCGAGGACGATCATCGGGTCCTTGCCGCCGAGCTCGAGGCTGACCGGGGTCAGGGTCTCCGCCGCCCTCGCCATCACCTTGCGGCCGGTGCGATCGGAGCCGGTGAACTGGATGAAGTCGACCTCGTCGACCAGGGCACCGCCGGTCTCGCCGATGCCGTGGACGCAGTCGAAGACGTCGGGGCCGCCGATCTCGTGCTTCCAGGCTTCGATCACCTCGGTCAGGCCGAGCGGCGTGAACTCGGAGGGCTTGATGACGACGGCGCAGCCCGCCTGCAGGGCCGGGATCGAGTCGCCGAGCGAGAGGATCAGCGGGAAGTTCCAGGGGCTGATGATCCCGACGACGGGGTAGGGCCGGTACTGGATCCGCAGCTTCTTCGCGGCGAGTAGGGGGGAGTGGGGGCGAACGCTCTCCTCGCCGATGAAGCTCGCCGCCCGGCTGCCGTAGAAGTTGATCAGGTCGGCGAGGTAGCCGGGCTCGTTGCCGGCGTCGGCGCGGACCTTTCCGGTCTCCTCCTGCATCGTGTCGAGGACCCGCTCCTCGTTGTCGAGCAGCCAGTCGCGCAGCTTGCCGAGCCAGTGGTAGCGGCCCTCGATCCCCATCGCCTCCCACTCGGACTGGTTGGCCCGTACCCGGGCGACCGTCTTGGCGACGGCCTCGGGCGAAGTGACCGGGATGGACTTGATCAGGCCACCCGTCGCTGGGTTCTTGACCTCGATCACGTCAGCGGCAGCCGATGCCCCGTTCGTCTCGGTACCGCGTGCCGCCGTTCCGCTCTCCACCACCGCTCCCTTCGCCCGTTTGGCTGGTCAGCCAACTGTAGCGGCGAATCAGAGCTGGGTGCCAAGGAGGGTGGCGATCACGCCCAAGAGGCCGACGATTAGGGCGATGGTCAGCCGGTCAAGGCGTGACGACAGCCCCTCCATGCGTCGATCCAGATCATCCAGTCGGCGATCTACGCCGTCGAAACGCTGATCCACTCGTTTCGCGAACTCATCCAGGCGCGGGTCCGTCCAGCTCTCTCTCGGCGTCATCACCACCATGAAAGCAAGTGTAGACAATAAGTTGCTACAGGTGGTGCGCGGAAGTGGAAAATCTTCGGGACTTCAGCGCGGGACGAGCCGGTAGACCGGCCCCTCCAGAGAGACGACGTAGAGCCGGTGCTGCTGATCTTCGCCGAAGGAGCTGGGGCTCTGCACCCGGAGGCCGAGTGCGCGGTCGCCGCTGGCGCGCTTCAGGTGGGGGGCCAGCGAGCGCAGCTTCCCCTCGCAAAGATCGGCGTAGACGTAACGCCCCCGCAGCCCTGATAGCCGCGGGTCGCGGACGACGTAGCCGCCGATGATCGTGCAGCCGCTGCCTCGCCCGTAGGCGAAGATCGGCTTCACGGTCCCGCCCGGATCTTGGGTGCCGCTGTTCTCTTCCGTGTACTGGGAGAAGCCCTCGAGGGCGTCCCAGCCGAAGTTGGCGCCGCTTGCCCGGCCGACGGTCAGGTAGTCGAGCTCCTCGAAGCGGTTCTGGCCGACGTCGCCGATCGCGATCCGCGGCTGCCCGTGGGCCGCGTCGAAGGAGAAGCGGAAGGGGTTGCGCAGCCCGTAGCTGTAGATCTCGTCGCGGCCGGGCTTGCCGACGAAGGGATTGTCTGCCGGGACCGAGTACGGCTTGCCGCCGGAGGCCCGGGGGTCGATCCGCAGCAGCTTCCCCAGGAGCACCTCCTTGTTCTGGGCGTTGTTCGGCGGGTCGCCGCCGGAGCCGCCGTCGCCGGTCCCGAAGTAGAGGAGGTTGCCGAGGAACTGCAGCTGGCCGCCGTTGTGGTTGGAGTTGACGGGGTGGGGGATCGCGATCACCGAGCGGCGCGAGCCGGCGGCGGCGCGGGTGGCGCTGCGGCGCTGGAACTCGTCGACCCTGATCGCCCCCGCGGCGTCGGTGTAATAGACGTAGAAGCGCTTGCTGCGGGCGTAGTCCGGCGGGAACGCGACCGAGAGCAGCCCGCGCTCACCGCCGTAGTTGACGAGGTCGCGGATGTCGAGGAAGGTGCCGGCCCTACGGCCGCCCTCGATGACGACGACACGACCGGGCTGCTCGACCACGAAGAGGAGCTTCGGGAACCCAGGCGCCCCGGTGACGAAGACAGGGCTGTCGAAGGAGCCGACTTTCTTCAGGGCGACCCCGCCGCCTCTGGCCCGCGCCGCCGTTCCCTCTGAGCCGCCGTTCTGGTCGTTGGCCGAGCCGCAGGCCGGCAGCGCCAGGGCCAGCAGCGCCGCCACCGCGGCGATGACGGTCGAGGCCCTACTTGCCCTTCTTGATCTCAACGATTTCGCCGCTGTCGGTGACTTCGGTTTCCGGCAGCCGTTCGGTTACCTCGGTCGTGAACGAGCCGCCGGGGGAGACGCCGTTGTCGGTTTCCGCCTTGGCGGCGCCGCCGATGCCGGCGCCGACGGCGTAGAGCAAGGTGAACTTGCCGGCGCGAACCGCGCTCAGCTTCCAGACCGCGGTCGTCGTCTTGCCCGGCTTCAGCGGCCCGAGGGCGAAGGTCTTCGGGCTCGACGTCGTGCTCCCGCCCGGATCGGAGGAGCCGTCGAGCCGCGGGTAGGTCGCCGAGAGCACCCAGACGGGCCGATCGGGCTGCGCCAGTTCCGGCTGCGGGTCGCTGAGCCCGAACGGCAGCGAGGAGTCTTCGCCGCGCTCGCCCTTGATCGTGAAGCTGACGAGGAGGTTCGGCACGGCGCGGTCGCCCGTGTTGCGGATGCCCAGCCGCAGAAGCGAGGTCTGCCCGAGCCGCTGCGGCGAGGGGAAGGCGGCTTCGGTCACCTTGACCTGGAACTTGCCGCTCGCTTCCTCCGGCGCGCTCGAGGAATCGCCACCGCCACCGCAGGCAGCGAGCAGTGCCGCCACCGCCAGCGCCGTTAACCCGACGGCGGTGGTCTGGAGGCGGGTCCGCCGGGAATGTCGTCCGGTCCCCCGCAAAGCGGCCCGAACATAGCACGCGGTTTGGCCGCCTTCGCAGGCATTTCCGGCTCTGCGAAGGCGTTAGCGGGATCTCAACATGGCACTAACGGTTGGCGGTTTCCCATCCCCTAGACTCCTGCCCACCGGGTGGGGTGCCGCGTGCCTGCGGCGCCGGCTCGGAGGAGGAGCAGATGGTCGGATCCGCGGTCAACAGGGCATTCCTGCCCGCCAAGTCCCTGTTCGAACAGGTGGGAGAGATGATGCTCCTCACCGCGCGGACGATCGTCTCCGCGGTCAAGCCGCCCTATCCCTATGGCGAGGAGTTCATCGGCCAGTTCCTCTTCGCCCTCCAGCTCTGCTGGTTCCCGCTGCTGGTATCGACCGTGGCCTTCGGGTTCGGCGCGCCCGGCCTGCAGGCGGCGAACTTCCTCTCGCTCTTCGGCGCCCTCGACCGCCTCGGCGGCTTCTTCGTCCTCGCCTCGATTCGCGAGTTCGCCCCCTTCGTGACCGCGGTGGTCGTCGCCGGCGTCGCCGGGACGGCGATCACCGCCGACCTCGGCGCCCGCAAGATCCGCGAGGAGCTCGACGCCCTCCAGGTCCTCGGCGTCGACCCGATCAAGAACCTGGTCGTGCCGCGCTTCCTGGCGCTGATGCTGATCACCGGCCTGCTCGACATCTACGCGCTGGTCTTCGGGATCAGCGGCGGCATCCTCACCGAGATCCTCTACAACCAGCCGCTCGGCGGCTTCTTCGCGACGCTCTTCTCCAACGCCTCGATCACCGACCTCTGGGGCTCCGTGATCAAGTGCACCCTCTTCGGGGCCCTGATCGCCGTCGTCTGCTCCTACAAAGGGATGACCGCCTCCGGTGGCGCCGCCGGCGTCGGCCGCGCCGTCAACGAGGCCGTGGTCATCTCCTTCATGGGCGTCTTCGCCTTCAACTACGTCTTCACCCAGACCCTGCTCGCGACCAACCCCGAGCTGCAGACGATCCGATGAACGCCTGGCTCGCAGTCCCGCGCGGCTGGCTCGACTCGGCGGGGGAGATCGCCCGCTTCGGCTCTCGCGTCGCCGGCCTCGTCTACTCGGGCCGTGTCCTCCGCTTCTTCGGCGAGAGCCTGCGCCAGGCCGGGATCCTGATCCTCGGCTCGGCCCTGATCATCTGGGGCCTCGTCTTCACCCTCGGCCTGCAGTGCGGGATCGAGGGCGCCTACCTGCTGCGCGCCCAGGGCGCTCCTGCTTACGCCGGCGTCTTCTCCGCCTGGTGCGACCTGCGCGAGATCATGCCCTACGCCTTCGGCTACATGCTCGCGGCCAAGGTCGGGACCGGGATCGTCGCCGAGCTCGGGGCGATGCGGATCTCCGACGAGATCGACGCCCTCGAGGTGATGGGAGTGCCGCCGGTGACCTTCCTCTGCGCGACCCGCCTGCTCGCTTCCTGGATCGCCTTCCCGTTCATGTACCTGGTCGGGATCGGGATCATGTACCTGGCCAGCTACCTAGCCGTCGTCGAGCAGATCGGCGACGTCTCCTCCGGCGGCTACCTGCTGATCTTCTGGATGTTCCAGAACCCGCCCGACCTGATCTTCAGCTTGATCAAGGGCATGGTGATGGCGACCGCGATCGTGCTGGTCGGCTGTTACTACGGGTACACCGCCGGTGGCGGCCCCGTCGGGGTGGGGACCGCGACGGCGAAATCGATGGTCCTCAACATCGTCTTAGTCCACATCATCGGGATGCTCGGAACCCTCGTGTTCTGGGGAGCCAACCCGCGTGCGCCAATAGGAGGCTGACTTTGCCGGAGAACGACGACATTCGCAGCGAAGAGCAGATCCTCCAGGACGACGTCGCCAGGGAAGAAAACGCGACGACCGACGGCCCCTACGTGAGCGAGGACGGCGCTGTGATGGGGCGCGACTTCGTCATCCCCGGCGTCAACCCGCGCGAGCACGACCCCTACAAATTCCACACCGGCCGCAAGCGCGACCACGGCGGCGAGGACGCGATCGAGATCATCGACCTGGTCAAGCAGTTCGGCCGGGCCCGCATCCTCAACGGGCTCAACCTGGGACTGCCGGAGGATCAGGTCTCGATGGTGCTCGGCCCCTCGGGGACCGGCAAGAGCGTGCTGATCAAGCACATCGTCGGCCTGCTCTACCCGGACTCGGGCGACGTCCTCGTGCACGGCGAGTCGATCCCGAACATGACCGACGACGAGCTTTTCGACGTGCGCAAAAAGTTCGGCCTGCTGTTCCAGGACGGCGCCCTCTTCGGCTCGATGAACATCTACGACAACGTCGCCTTCCCGCTGCGGCAGCACACCGACAAAGGCGAGGAGGAGATCGGCGAGATCGTCAACCGGCGGCTGAAGGAGGTCGGCCTCAGCGAGGCCACCTACAAGATGCCGAACGAGCTCTCCGGGGGGATGCGCAAGCGCGCCGGCTTCGCCCGGGCCCTCGTCCTCGAACCGGCGATCGTGATGTTCGACGAGCCCGACTCCGGGCTCGACCCGGTGCGGACCGCGCTCCTCTGCGAGCTGATCCGCGAGGTCCACGAGGAAAACGGCGGCTGCTACATGGTGATCAGCCACGACCTCGGGACCGCACGCCGGATCGCCGACTTCATCGCCGTGCTGTGGAAGGGCCGGATCGTCGAGTCAGGCCCATCCGAGGAGCTCTTTAACTCCGAGAACGAGTTCGTCAGCCAGTTCCTCAACGCGGAGACGCACGGCCCGCTGGCCATGGACTGAGCGGCGTCTAGCCGTTCAGCTTCGCCGCGAACCGCGTCACCCGGATCCCTCCCCGCCGCAGGACGACGCGGTCGCCCGCGTGCGCCTGGCGAACCTTCGGACCGAGCACGGTGACGAGGTTGACGTAGAGCGGGACGCCGCGTCCGTTGTGCCGGACCGAATCGCGGCGGATCGTCAGCACTCCGACCTTCCGGGTCGTACAGGTGCCCTCGGCCTGGGTGCAATTCGAGCCGTTGTTCTCGGCGATCTCCCCATGGCTGGAGGCGACGCGCTCGACGAACTCGCTCGGCCGAGTCGAGTGGGGCGAGTCGGCAAGGACCATGCGGGCGCTGGTCCGGACCGCGTAACGGAGCCTGGAGATGTCCGTGCGCATCGTCGCCGAGACGGCGAGCTGCTGACCCGCCTCCAGATGCGTGAGCCGCAGTGAGTAGGCGACCCGATGCCGCAGGTCCGGCGGCAGCCGCCGGCGGAGTGGGTGGGTGGCCGAGCGCAGGCCGAAGTCGCCGGGCGAGGCACCGCGGTAGCGGATCGCGTTGATCCGGCCGCGGTCCTGGGGGATCGTTCCGTCGGGCCGCAGTCCGCCGACCGCCAGCCGGTCGCCGTCGTGCGCCCGCGGGTTGTGGGCGTCGGCGACGAAGTTGACGTAGCAGCCGTCGCGCGGGCACGGAAGC
>JBJMKN010000079.1:0-31110 GCA_045805765.1 Solirubrobacterales bacterium | reverse complement strand
ACGCAGCTCGCCTATGGCTCATGCTGAGTGTCTGGAGAGGCCCTCCCGACCCCCGCTTAGAGGCGGTGCCAGGACCAGAGGCCGGCGATCGCGGCGGCGCCGCCGGAGAGGATGCCGCCGATGCCCGCTACGCGGGTCTCGGGATGGCGGGTCGAGACGCCGAGGGCGATTGCGTCAGCGGCGTCGCAGACGCTGGAGATGAGGATCGTGGTGCGCAGTGTCTTGGGGTCGTTGCGGGCGGCCAGGGTCAGCGCCCCGACCGCGATGTCCCTGCCGCCGCCGAGTTTGGCCATTGCTTCGCCTTGGGCGTCCGTGCTGCCGAAGCGCAGCGCCCGTAGCGCCGGCTGCGTAGCGAAGAAGATGCCGAGGCCCATGGCCAGTCGGCTCGCACCGATCCCCAGGGCCACCTGCCGTGCCGTCGAGTCCATAGGCACATCCTTACCCCACCTCGCCGGTTCGCGATCATGGGGTGGTGGCAGAGGGCGACACGATCCTGCGGCTGGCCCGGCGCTTCGAGTCGACCCTGCTGGGGGAGGCCGTGGCGGCGTCGGCGCCGAGCCCGCGCGGCAAGGCGGCCCGGATCGAGCGGCTCGACGGGCACACGCTCGAGGCGGTCGAGTCCCACGGTAAGCACCTGTTGCTGGACTTCGGCGAGATCTCGCTCCACAGCCACCTGGGGATGAGCGGCGGCTGGCACTTCTACCGGCCCCGCTCGCGCTGGCGCCGGCCCCGCTCCTCGGCTTGGGCCGTCCTCGCCGGAGGGGAGTGGGAGGCGGTCCAGTTCGGCGGCCCGACCCTGCTGGTGGGCCCGACCGCCCGGGTGCGCCGCAACCCCCAGTGGACGCGCCTGGGGCCCGACATCCTCGCCGCGGACTTCGATCCCGACGCGGTGATCCCGGCCCTGCGCGCCGACCCGTCCCGCGGCCTCGGCGACGTCCTGCTCGATCAGCACCTCGTCGCCGGCATCGGCAACATCTTCAAGAGCGAGGCCTGCTTCGCCGCCCGCGTCGATCCCTGGCGCGAAATCGGGGAAGTCTCCGACGAGGAGCTACGGGGGGTCCTGATCGCCGCCCGCGAGCAGATGCTGAGCGCGGTCGAGCTCGGCACCCGCCACAACTTCCAGATCTACAAACGCCGGCAGAGCGTCTGCCCGTCCTGCCGCGGCCCGGTCTCCTCGCGCGGCCAGGGCGACGCCAACCGCACGACCTACTGGTGCCCGCGATGCCAAGGCTGAGTTGGCGCCGGCGCCGGGCCGAGCCCCCGGCTCTACGAGCGCGGCCGGCTTCCTACTACCTCGTCGCCGGCGTCCAGCTGGACCAGGAGATGGAGCGCCTGCGGGCGCTGCCGGTCTTCGTCGACGGCCCGCTCGCCCGGCGGCGGCCGGAGCTGAAGGTGCGGCGGGCAAGCCGCAGGCCCAACCGCCTCGGCTTCGCGGTCCCCAGCGAGTTCCGCCTCTCGGTCACCGCCTACCCGGGCATCGGGACCGGGGACGTGCTGGAGACGCTCCTTCACGAGCTGGTCCACCTCCACGTCGGCCGGGCCAAGGAAGCCCACGGTTGGCACGGCCCGACCTTCAAGCGCACGCTGTCCCAAGCGATGCGCGAGGCCTACGGCGTCACGATCCCGATCCCGCGCGCCACCCTCCACGGCCCCTACGCGGAGGCGATCGAGGCGACAATTCCGCGAGACCGCAAAATTCCTTCTTGAGGAAGGATTTTTGCGGTCTCGCGATCTAGCTCTGCCCCTC
Source organism: Solirubrobacterales bacterium (assembly GCA_045805765.1). GTDB lineage: Bacteria > Actinomycetota > Thermoleophilia > Solirubrobacterales > 70-9 > VAYN01. The sequence continues at coordinate 29,363 of JBJMKN010000079.1, read as the reverse complement.
TTCCTCCTCCCACCGCCGCTTCTCGCGGATGCGGTGGACGAGGAGGACGAGGATCACTACGAGGGCCGGGGCGAAGACCGGCAGCGCCACCAGGGCGCTGTGGTGGGCAAGCGGCAGGATCACCTGCCGCCGCCGTGTTGGAAGCCGGCGATGCCCGGGAGCCGCAACCGCCGCCGTCGCGGCGCCGGCCGAACCCCCACCGCCAGCCGGTGCAGGGCCCAGGCGAGGAGGACGAGGAGCGAGAGCGCGATCCCGGCAACGAATGAGTAGGCGAGCGCGGTCAGGAACGGCGGCCCCGGCTTGGCCTCGCGCTGCAGCAGCTGGTGCTCGTCTTCGAAGCTGCGGGTGAAGCTCGCCGGGGCCGGCGTTTCGCCGACCGGGATCGCCTCGTCGCGCGGCAGGTAGATCGGCAGCGCCGTCAGGGAGCTCTCGTCGTGGAGGCGGATCATCGCCTTCCAGTTGCCGTAGACCGGGATCGGCTCGGTCGACCGGTAGACGCCGGGGGCGGCCCGCTCGAGCGGTGCGACCACGAGGCCGCCGCCCTGCCAGGCCGTGACGTCGAACCACTCGGCATCCGCGGCGGCGTCGGGCGGGCTCATCCGCACCGTCGCCATCACTTCGCGGTTCTGCCCGTTGCCGACATCGTGCAGGGCGACCTGGGCGCTGACGCCCTCCTGGGTCGGCGTGTAGAGGCCGTAGCCGACGAGGGCGGCGAGAACGGCGGCGCTGCAGACGGCGGCGCGGCGCAGCTGCGGCGAGCGCGGCTGCGGGATCGGCGAGAGGTGGGTGCCGATCCAGGCGCCGATCGTGGCGCCGGCGATAGCCGCCGCGAAGCCGACGATCGCGATTTCGGGGAAGGCCGACTGAGGCCAGGGGAGGGGCATCCAGGCGTGCGACCAGGCCCACTCGGCGGCGAGGCCGACGGTGCCGATGCCGAGGCCGGAGACAAGGCCGAAGCGCAGCGGCTTCTGGGTCGAGATGAACAGGGCGACGACCTCGACTACGGCCGCCTCGGCGAGGTAGAGGGGGAAGTGCGGAGTCGTCTGCCCGAGGACCGGGCCGACGAGCAGGGCCAAGATGCCGCGCAGGAGGATGAAGAACCCGGCCGCGCCGAGGGCGGCCCCGGGGCCGGCGTAGGTGCGTGCCAGAACCAGCCCGACGCCGGCCGCCAGCATCAGCAGGATCGGCTGGAAGATCAGCTGGAACTGGGGGACGCCGAAGTCGAACTCGGCCTGGAAGGTCGAGAGGCCGAGCATCAGGCCGCCGGTGAGGGCGATGGTGCGGGCCATCTTCGAGTGGAAGAGCTCCTCCAGCGAGGTCTCGCCGGAGGCGTTGGCGCGCATCCCCTCGACCGCGAGGACGGCGATCCCGACCAGGGTCATCGCGGCGCCGCCGATCAGCATCAGGTGGGTCGGGCCCCAGAGGGTGACGTCCTGGCCGAAGAGCCGGTGCCAGATGTCGTCGAGCGGGAAGCCGATCAGGGAGAAGGCGCCGCAGGCGCAGATGAGGACGCCGCCGAGCGGCGCGTACCAGTCGCGGCCGAGCCGGATCGCAACCGCGCTCGGTCGCTCCTTTGGCAGGACCATGGCGAAGAAGCCGGCGCTGAAGATGCCGAAGAGGCCGGCGAGGATGAAGTAGTGGGCGGGGTTGGCGAGGGGGCCGGCGTCACGGCCGTTGTCGATGTGGATCGAGATGTCCCAGTACATGCCGAAGACGGCGGTCAGCAGGGAGGCGGTCGCCACGGCCGAGGGGAAGGCGACCCAGCCGGGGAGGCCGGAGGCGCGTTCGCTGTGGTTGGCGAGGCGCTGGAGGATCTTCACCCGGCCGCTGCGGTGACCGAAGCCGAGGAAGAGGAGCGCGCAGGTGACGATCGTCGCCGCCGTCGTCGCGATCACGATCTGGGCGATCTCGGCGCCGCCGGCCGGGGGAGCGGCGGCGGCGAGGATCGTTGCGAAGTCGAAGTTCATAAGGGAGTCCCTTGGGTGGATTGCAAGAAGCTTGTTCCCTCATAAACGTTACCTCAAACGAGGTTACATTCAAGAGGTAGACTCGTCACATGGCGAAGAAACCCAGCACTGACGCCACTTCCGCCACCGTTGAGGCCGACCTCACGGTCGAGCAGCTCGCCTACGAGACCGGGATGTCGGTCCGCAACATCCGCAACCACCAGTCCCGCGGCCTCCTGCCCCCGCCCGAGGTTCGCGCCCGGATCGGCTACTACGGGCCGGAGCACGTCGCCCGCCTGCGGCTGATCCAGGAGATGCAGTCGGAGGGGTTCAAGCTGAGCGCGATCTCCCGCCTGATCGGCGAGCACGGCGCCGACGCCGACCGCTTCGTCGGCCTCCGCCAGGCGATCACTATGCCCTTCGCGACCGAGGCGCCGGAGGTCTACAGCCGCGAGGAGCTGAACGAGAAATTCGGCACCGACGAGGACAAGCTGCTGGAAAAAGCGCAGCGCCTCGGCCTCCTGCACGACCTCGGCGACGAGCGCTACGAAGCTCCCAGCCCGGCCCTGATCCGCGCCGCCGAGGAAGTGCTGGCGATGGGCATCGAGCTGCCCGCGGCCCTCGCCGCGATCGAGAAACTGAGCCGCAACGCCCAGTCCTCGGCCCGCACCTTCGTCGAGCTCTTCGTCGACAAGGTCTGGAAGCCCTTCGACGACGCCGGCCGTCCGGAGGAGGGCTGGGAGGAGATCATCGAGGCAATCGGCCGCCTCCGCCCCCTCGCCTTCGACGCCCTCAACGCCACCTTCCGCCTCACCCTCACCGCCGAAATCGAGAAAGCCTTCGGCGAAGTCCTGGAACGGCGCCAGCGGAAGAAGTAGGGCGAGAACTATCCTCAACCCATGATCCTTCGGCAGAGGCTTACCGAGGCGGCGGACCGCGCCAAGCACGCTGAACAGCGAGGCGACGATGGTCTCGCTGCCCGTGAGTGGCGCAGCTACAGGCTGATCCAGGATGCCGCTCGCGATCCCGAGGAGCTGCTCGCCGAAGGCATCGACCTGTCTCTGCGAGCGATTCGCCTGGCCGACGCGAGCAAGTGACCGACTTCGGGCGCCTGCTGGAGGACCTGAACGAGGCTGGGGTCAGGTACGTGCTGATCGGCGGCATCGCCTTGATCCGCCACGGCGTCGTCCGGGCGACGCGGGACGTCGACGCCGTCTTCGACCCGGACCCTGCGAACGTCGCACGGATTCAGACGCTGGTGTCGAGATGGGAGGCCACTCGCCCCGATGGCTCCCCGCTTCCAGAAGGCAAGATAGACCCGGCGCGCAGCAGTCACCTTCGAACTCCGCTCGGAGACCTCGATCTGGTCTCGGAGTCGATCGCCGGCATCCCTTTCGCCGATCTACTTGCCCGGGCAGACAAGAAGAAGGTCGACGGCGTCGAGGCCCCGATCTGCTCATTGGTCGACTTAGTCGCCATGAAGCAGGCAGTGGGGCGGGATCGAGACCTGGCGGATCTCGCCGATCTGCGCGCCGCCCACGGCGACCTTCCTGAGATTGACGCGTAGAGCCGACGCCCGGACTTGAACCGGGGACCCCTTCATTACGAATGAAGTGCTCTACCAACTGAGCTACGCCGGCGCGCTCGCAGCATTCTAGGAAGGATCGGACATCGGTTCCGTCGCGGCGGCCGGGGATGATCTCCGGGTGGCGGCTGAGGCGGCGGCAAAGCAGCGGGATCAGAACGAGGTCGAGTTCGGGCGGATCGTCGCCTTCAGCGACGGAGTGTTCTCGATCGCGATCACGCTTCTGGTCCTCAACCTCGGCATCGAAAAGGGCTTCACGGAGGGGCAGATCGACAACGCGCTCTGGGATCAGCGCGACCTCTTCTTCGCCTACGCGATCAGCTTCGCGGTGATCGGCCGCTTCTGGCTCGTCCACCACCGCTTCTTCTCCGAAGTCAGGGCCTTCGACGGGAGGCTGATCAGCCAAAACCTCGTCTACTTGGGCGCGATCGTCCTCATCCCCTTCAGCAGCGAGCTGCTGGGCGAGTACGGCGGAACGACGACGGCGGTCGTCTTCTACTCGCTCAATCTCGCGCTCGTCGTCCTGCTCGGGTTGCTGATGCACGTCGATGCTCGCCGCCGCGGGCTGACCAAGATCGACGACCGCAGCCACCGCGAAATCCAGTTCCGCAGCACCTACATCGCCGGGATCTTCCTGCTCTCGATTCCGGTTGCCTACCTGGCCCCCGACATCGCGCCCTATCTATGGCTGGTCCTCTTCCTCGACCCTTCCTCGCGCCTGGCGCGGCGCTCAGGGGCGGACGGTGAAGGCGACCGAGCGGCCGGGCCTCGAGCAGGAGACTGACCAGCCGCGGTCGGTGACGACGCCCTGGCAGCGGTAGCCGCTGACCGAGCAGGCCCAGCGGGAGGCCCCTGCCGGGTGGCTGCAGTCCCGGCTGTGTTCCCATCCCGACTGGACCATCGCGGCGTCGCTGAACGTCGCTGAGTCGGAGCTCGTGATCCCGTCCGAGGAGCCGCAGCCGGCAAGCGCCGCGAGCAGAGCGAGGACGACGATCGGGGTGGCGAGGCGCATCTCGCCCGCAACCTACCCGTCTGCGTCCTCGTCGATCTCCTCGTGGGCCATTTCGCCGCAGATCGGGCACTCCGGCTCCGGGGTCACGACCTCGCGTTGGACCTCCATCGTCCGAAGGTCGTAGATGTTGGCGACTCCTTGGGCGGCGGGCCTGTTCATCCCGGTCAGCAGATGCATGGCCTCCATCGCCACCTGACCGCCGATCAGGCTGCAGGCCGGCCCCAGCGTCGCCGCCGGGCTCGACTTCGCTCGTCCCTGGTCGATCGCGACGTCGTACAGCGGATACTCGCGACGGTAACCGATCTCCTGGCAATTGAAGCAACCGGTTACTCCGGGCACGTAGAGCGGGCCGACCCGCGCGACCGGCGGGAAGTGACTCATCGTGATGTACGGGATCCCGGCCTCGAAGCAGGCTCTGTTGCACCAGCGCTCGATGTCGTGAGTCGGCCAGTCGGCGGCGTCGATGACGAAGTCGGAACCGGCCACGAACTCGGCGATGTCCCTCTCGCTCTCCAACCGCCGCGCTTCGGTGGTGATCTTGATCCCGGAGTTGAACGCCCGCAGGCGCGAGGCGGCGCACTCCACCTTCAGCAGGCCGATGTCGGCCTCGCTGTAGAGAACTTGCCGGTTGAGGTTGCTGATCTCGACCCGGTCGCCATCGATCAGCCACAGCTCACCGACCCCGATGCAGGCGAGGGTCAGGGCCGACCAGCCGCCGAGGCCTCCCACCCCGAGGACGGCGATCTTCGCTTCCCCCAGTCGCTCCTGGCATTCCGAGGGAGACGGCGAGTCGACCGATCCGATGTCACTGAAGTACCGCAACTGGCGATCGAACCTTTCCCACACTGCGGGCTCGATCCGCTCGTCGTCGGCCGCATCGTCGACTACCCCGAGCTCGGTCAGCTGGGCCATCAGGTCGTCGACCTCCTCGGCGCCGAACTCTTCCCGCAACTGCTCGAGCGTGTGCTCACCGTTGACGGCGGCGAGCAGCCGCCGTTCCTCGGCATCTGGCTTCTCGATCCGAATGTCGCTGCCGGCGCTCGGCCGGATCAGCCAGAGGTCCCCCTCCGGAGCCTCCAGCATCTCCGTCGTCCGCTTGATCCTTGGCCTGCGCAAGATTCCCTCTCCCTAGGTAGCTGGCGAAGCGAACTAGAGACCGCAGGGAATGGTGGAACCGTTTCCACCAATACGACGGAGCGCTCAGCCCACCAGCTCCCGTGCCCGCGCCAGGACCGCGTCGGTCATCGGCTCGGTCAGCGTGCCGGTGAACGTGTTCTGCTGGCTGGGGTGGTAGCAGCCGAGCAGGAGCCAGCGCCCGACCTGGGCTTCTGCGCCGTGTCCGAACTTGGGCCGCGGCCGCGGGACCTCCTCGCCGAGCGATCTGGCTGCCCGCAGGAACCCGTCCCAGCCGAAGGAGCCGAGCGCGATCAGGACCTGGCAGCGCTCGAGCAGCTCCAGCTCCCGTTGCAGGTAGGGGAGGCAGGTGTCGCGCTCCTCCGGGGTCGGCTTGTTGGCGGGAGGGGCGCAGCGCACCGTCGCGGTGATGTAGGCGTCGCGCAGCTCCAGCCCGTCTCCGCGCCACTCCGAGTGCGGCTGGTTGGCGAACCCGGCCCGGTGGAGGGCCGCGTAGAGCCAGTCGCCGGAGCGGTCGCCGGTGAACATCCGCCCGGTGCGGTTGGCGCCGTGGGCGGCGGGGGCGAGGCCGACGATTCCGACCCGCGCCTCCGGGTCGCCGAAGCCGGAAACCGGCCGCGCCCAGTACTCCTCGCCGCGGTAGCGGCGCGGCGGGCTCGCAGCCTGCGCCTCGCGCCACTCGACCAGCCGCGGACAGAGCCGGCAGCGGTGCACCTCCTCTGCCAACGCCTCCAGGGCGCGGCGGTTGTCGGAACTCATAGGCTTCGCCTCCTCGTCATGCCACCGAACCGAATCATGCGCGGCGGAGCGATGCGGCGCGTCCTCCTCCTCTGTCTCCTCGTCGGTGGCATCGTCGTCGGCCTCTCCGGCTGCGGCGGCGATGGTGGCGGCTCCACCACCGACAAGGCGGGAGACGTCCGGGTCCTGAACGAGCTTCTCGGCCGCCAGCTCGCCGTCGTCGAGGTCTACGAAACGGTGGCGCAGGTGCTGCACGGCGAGGACCTCGCCGCCGCGCGCGCCTTCCTCGGCCAGGAACAGGAGCACGTCGACGCGACGACGAAGACGCTGCGCGGGCTCGACGCCGAGGCCGACCCGCCGCAGGAAACGATTGAGCTCGGCCGGCTCGGCAGCCGCGACGAAGTGATCGGGCTCCTCTACGAGATGGAAAGCGCGACGATCGACGCCGAGCTCCACGCGGTCGGTCAGCTGACGATCGGCTGGCCGCGGCCGCTCGTCGCCTCGATGGCGGCGAACCAGGCGCAGCGGCTGGTCCTGATCCGGCGCGCCCTCGGGGCCGCCCCGCTTGAATCGGTGCCGGAGGCGTTCGAGGCCGGGGAAACGGCCGCCCCGGAAGGGATGATGAAGAAGTGACGGCCCCCCTCTACGCGATCGGCCGTTTCTGCTCGCGCCACCACTGGCCCGTGATCGCCGCCTGGATCGTGCTGGCGATCGCGCTGCTGGCGATCAGCGGCGCGGCCGGCAGCAAGACGAGCGAAAACCTGACGCTGCCGGGGACCGACTCGACGATCGCGACCGAACTGCTCGAAGACAACCTGCCCGAGCAGGCCTTCGGCAGCAACCCACTGGTCTTCGTCGCGCCGCAGGGGAAGCTGACCCAGCCGCAGAACGCGAAGGCCGTCGAAGAAACGGCGGCGCGCCTGAGCGAACTGGGCGAGGTCAACTCGGCGGTCAGCCCGGTGAGCAAGGAAGGCGCCCGCTTCCTCAGCAAGGACCAGACGATCGGCTACATCCCCGTCGTCCTCGGCGTCGGTCCTGGCGAAATCGACGAAGAACAGGCCGAACGGATTCTCGACGCTGCCAAGCCCGCCGAAGCGGCAGGGCTCGAAGTCTCGGTGGGCGCCTACGTCGGCCAGCAGCTCTCCAAACCGGAGACCGGGGCCAGCGACATGATCGGCCTCGCGGCGGCGGTGATCATCCTCCTCTTCGCCTTCGGCACGGCGACGGCGATGATGCTGCCGATCGTCTCCGCGGTGCTGGGGCTGCTCTGCTCGCTCTCGATCATCCGCCTGCTCGAGCACGTCCTCCAGGTCCCCGGGGTGGCCGGGACCCTGGCGACGATGATCGGGCTCGGGGTCGGGATCGACTACGCCCTCTTCATCGTCACCCGCCACAAACTCCAGCTCGGCGAAGGGATGGAGATGCGCGAGTCGATCGCTCGCGCCACCGCCACCGCCGGCGGCGCCGTCGTCTTCGCCGGCTTCACGGTCGTCATCGCCCTCTGCTCGCTCGCCTTCGCCGGGATCCCGCTCGTCTCCACCCTCGGCTTCACCGCTGCGGTCGCCGTCGTCGTCGCGGTCGCCGCGGCGACCACCCTGCTGCCGGCGATGCTGGGAGCGCTCGGCCCCCGCATCAACTCGCTGCGGGTCAAGCTCGGCAAGACCCATCCCGACGACGCCGAGCCGCGCGGCTGGCGCCGCTGGGCGGAGCGGGTCGCCGCGCGGCCCGGTGCTGCGACCGCCGTCTCGCTGTTGATCCTGATCGTCCTGGCGCTGCCGATTTTCCAGTTGGACCTCGGCCAGAACGACATCAGCGCCCTGCCGGAGGAAACGACCTCGCGCCAGGCCTACGACGGCCTCAACGCCGGCTTCGGCCCCGGCGTCAACGGGCCGCTCCTCGTCGCCTCGGAGTTCTCCTCCCCGGCCGAAGCCAAACAGGTGCTGCCGGGGCTGCAGAAAGAGGTTGCGGGGGCAGAAGACGTCGAAGCGGTCGGCGAAGCGACGCTCGACAAGAAGGGGACGGTCGCCGTCTTCACGGTGATCTCCGAATCGGAGCCGTGGGCGGACGAGACCGTGACCTTGGTCGAAGACCTGCGCGCCAACACCATTCCGGAGGCGCTCGAAGCGACCAAGGCACGCGCCTACGTCGGCGGCCAGACCGCCGGCTACATCGACCTCGCGACCCAGATCGCCGACAAGCTGCCGCTGATGATCGCGATCGTCGTCGCCCTCAGCTTCATCGTCCTCCTCGTCGCCTTCCGCTCGCTGCTGGTGCCGATCAAGGCCGCGGCGATGAACCTGATCTCGGTCGCCGCCGCCTACGGGATCGTCACCGCTGTCTTCCAGCTCGGCTGGGGGGTGGAGTTGATCGGGCTCGACCACGCGATCCCGATCGTCAGCTTCGTGCCGCTGCTGATGTTCGCGATCCTCTTCGGGCTCTCGATGGACTACGAGGTCTTCCTCCTGACGCAGATGAAGGAACACTTCGAGGAGACCGGGGACGAGCGCCAGGCGGTGATCGCCGGGCTCGCCAACACCGGCCGGGTGATCACCTCGGCGGCGGCGATCATGGTCTGCGTCTTCACCAGCTTCGTCCTCAACGGCAACCCGCTGGTGAAGGAGTTCGGGGTCGGGCTGGCGGTCGCGATCGCGATCGACTCGACCCTGGTCCGCTGCCTGCTGGTGCCGGCGGTGATGGTGCTGCTCGGCAAGCGCGCCTGGTGGCTGCCGCGCTGGCTGGACCGGGTGATCCCGCACGTCAGCATCGAGGGCGAGGAATACTTCGCTAAGAAGGACGCGAAGAATGTTCCCGCTCAATCTCCCTAACGCGCTCACCCTCCTCCGCATCCTTGCGGTCCCGGTCGTGGTCGTGGCGCTGCTGGGGGAGAGCGAGAACGGCGATACCTTCGCCGCCGTGGTCTTTGCCCTGGCGGCGCTGACCGACGGCCTCGACGGCTACTTCGCCCGCTCCCGCGGCTCGATCACGACCTTCGGCAAGCTGATGGACCCGCTCGCCGACAAGCTGCTGATCACCGCCGCGCTGATCTCGCTGGTCTCGCTCGACCGCCTCGAAGCCTGGGTGGCGATGGTGATCATCGCCCGCGAGGTCGCGGTCACGATCCTGCGCACGATCGCCGCCGAGCGCGGCATCGTCATCGCCGCCAGCTGGCTCGGCAAGCTGAAGACGGTCCTCCAGATCGCCGCCGTCTTCGCCCTGATCGCCACCGACCCAGCCCCCCTCGGCGTCGACATCCTCGTCTACGTAGCCCTGGCAGTAACCGTGATCAGCGGCGTCGACTACTTCTTCGGCCTCCGCAAACGCATCGAGGCGCTGGAGCGCGAACGCGCCGCGGCGAAATTGAAGAAGGCGGTCTAGGGGAAAGGGGTCGGTTGGGGTCCCTGGGCGCACCTCCGCCGAGTCGGAGCGGGGATAACTGGCGCCTCAGGACGCAACGCTCGGTCTCCGTGCCCAGTGCCCAGGGACCCCCACCGACCCCTCCCGTCCATCGTGCTCTGGAGTTCCGTGGTTCGTTAGTCCTCTATAGGCGGACAAAGGAACCACGGAAGCGGTAATCCCGCCAGGAATCGAAGTTGTGGTTCCTTGCGGTCGCTATCCGTCTGGAAGGAACCACGGACAGGAGAAAGATGACCCGCGCGCCTACCAGTCCGAGCTGATTACGAAATGGCGAAAGGCGTCAGCTGGTCCAAGGCCGGCGTTGCTACCCAAGGCGCCGCACTTACACGTATCCGCGGCGACAGAGGTGGGGCGGCCAAGGCTGTTGACCTGCTTTATCGAGTAGACGCGATCCTCCTTGCACTCTCGACACGGCTTGGAAAACGTGTCGCCGACCTTCCAGCCGGTGATCTCGACCTCTGCCAGCGCTTTTTGCTCGGCCTCGACTTGAGCTCGCCGACGAGACAGTCCGATCACCTTTCTGCAGTGACCCTCATAGGCAGGTTCTAGAGCAGTGACGACTCCGGTCCACGCATCCGCGGAAAGAGTCCCCGGTAGGACCATCTCATCGCCAACCTCGACATCTTCAAGATCGGTCTCATAGGCGTACCGACCGTTGATGAGGACCTTCATCGCCAACGATCAGGCGCTGGGCGCCTCGAGCCACTCGCGCATCGTCACGTGATGCGCCCCGTGCTCGCCGCTCTGCAGCTCGGCCCGCAGATCGCCGAGGGTGCCGTAGCGCTCGGCGACGACGTTGTGGCGGTGGATCGTCTCCAGGTTCTCCTGCCGCGCCATGACGAAGGTCTCCTCGGGGAGGTCGGTGTAGCCCTCGACGACCTGCCGCAGCATCTCGCGGACGCAATCCTCGACGAAGCGGGGGTGTTCGTGCGCCTTCACGACGACCGAGCGCTCGTCGGTGCGCTTCATCAGCTCGTAGATCTCAGAGCTCATGGAGCTCTCGACGATCCGCAGCAGCTCCGGCGCCTCGATCCAGGCCGGGCCACCCTCGGGGCAGCCGACGTAGAGGGTGCCGATGCCGCGCTGGTTGTGGGTGGCGACGGGGACGAGCTCAAGGATCCGCTCTATCTCCTCGCTGCCGAACCCGTCCTCGCCGAGGCGGTCGCGGGCGAGGGCGGCGACGGCTTCCTGCGCGCAGGGGCAGGCGGTCATGCCCTGGGCCTCGACGCCGGTCAGGGTGCGGGTGCCGCGGGCGGAGGCGACGGCGGTTCCGTAGAGGACGTAGATCTCCTGGGTGCTCTTGCCGGTTTCCGGCGTTTTCACCGTCTCCGGGTAGCGGGCGGTGATCGAGACCTCGGCCCGCTCGCCCCCCTGGCGCTCGCGCACCTTCTCGGCGACGTGGGCAGCCAGGACCTCGGCTTTGAAGGCCTCGCCGAGGACGACCTCGTCGATCGCCTCGCCGACGATCTCCTCGAAGCGGGACATGTGGACGCCGGCCTGCTGCGGGTTGAGGTCGACGAAGCACTCGAAGCCGGCGTAGAAGAGGTTCTCGACGCCGTCGGCCTTGACGCGGATCACCTTCTCGACCCCGGTGACGCCGACCCGGGAGAGGCTTACCTGGGTGGCGGGCAGCGCTGCCTGGACGTCTGGGGTGGCGGTCGTCTGACTGGCCATCGGCTAACCAATAGTAAGCGACAGGGGTGCCCGGGCTGGGATCGGCTCGGCTTTGCGGTAGCTCTCCGGACGATGCAGAGTTTTTTCCGCCTATAATTCGCCGCGGTCGGAGCATCCGGGCCGGCTGCCGCACAAAGGGAGAGGGGCGCTGCGGAGCAGTGAGCATCGAACCGTTGGAGACCACGGCTGAGGTCGTCGAGCGCGACCAAGAGGCCAGCCCGATCGCCGAGATCGAGGAGCTTCAGGGCCTGATCGCGACCGGTCGCGAGCGCGGCTACCTGACCTTCGAGCAGATCTCCTCGACACTCGAGGAGGTGGAGGTCACCAAGGAGCAGGTCTCCCAGCTCCACGCCCATCTAGTCGAGCACGGCATCGACGTGATCGCCGAGGATGGGGTCAGCGCTTACAAAGCTCAGCGCAGCGGCGAGGCGAAAAAAGAAGAGCTCGACCTCACCGTCGAGCCGAGCCTCGATTCGCTGCGGCTCTACTTGCGGGCGATCGGGCAGGTCGACCTGCTGACCGCCCAGCAGGAGGTCGAACTGGCGAAACGGATCGAGCGCGGGGACATGCTCGCCAAGCGGCAGATGGTCGAGGCCAACCTGCGCCTCGTCGTCTCGATCGCGAAAGGCTATTTGGGCCGCGGGCTCAGCTTCCTCGACCTGATCCAGGAGGGCTCACTCGGTCTGATCCGCGCCGTCGAGAAGTTCGATTACCGCCGCGGCTACAAGTTCTCGACTTACGCGACCTGGTGGATCCGCCAGGCGGTGACGCGGGCGATCGCCGACAAGGCGCGGACGATCCGGATCCCGGTCCACATGGTCGAGAAGCTGAACCGCGTCGCCCACGTCGAACGGCAACTGGTGCAGAAGCTGGGGCGGGAGCCCGAGCCGGCGGAGATCGCCGAAGAGCTGCGCTGGCCCGTCTCCGACGTGCGGGACATCCTCCGCGTCGCGCAGCTGCCGGTCTCGCTGGAGAAACCGGTCGGCGACGAGGACGAATCCGAGCTTGGCGACTTCGTCGCCGACGATGCCGTGCTCGAGCCGTTCGAGGAAGCGAGCGAGCACATGCAGAAGGAGGGCGTGAAGAAAGCGCTGGAAGCGCTGCCCGACCGCGAGCGGCAGGTGATCGAACTTCGCTATGGCCTCTCCGGGACCGAGCCGCTGACCCTGGAGGAAGTCGGCCGCACCTTCGGCGTCACCCGCGAGCGGATCCGCCAGATCGAGAACAACACGCTGAAGAAGCTCAAGCGCCTGCCAGAGGCGCAGATGCTGCGCGAAGCCAGCTAGCGCGGCTCGAGGACGAAGACCGTGATCTCGCGGTCCAGCTTCGACTCGTAGTAGTCCCAGCCGGAGTATTGCTCCATGTGCCGGCGCCAGAGGTCGGCCCGCTCGTCGCCCTCGGCGATCCGCGCCCGCACCTGGGACCGCTTGCGCCCTACCTCGACTTCAGCCTCCGGATTCGCCTTCAGGTTCAGCGACCAGGCCGGCGTCTTCTGGTTGCCGGCGTTGGTGTTGATGACGACGTAGCGCCCGTCGTCGGCGAGGTAGAGGACCGGGGCCGTGCGGGGCTGGCCGGATTTGCGGCCGGTGGTGGTGAGGAGGAGGACCGGGCCGCCGCCGACCTTGCCGCCGATGCGGCCGCCACTGAGCCGGTAGATCGGGGCGTTCAGCTTGCCGACCACGCGAAGGCCTTTGGCCCCCAGCGAATGCGAGAGGCGCGAGTAGAAGCGATCGCTCGGCACCGCGTGAGTATCCCACCGCACCCAGCTACAGTGGGGCGATGGCCGGGCCGCACCCCTTCCGCCGCGCCGCCGAGAGCAAGGACCTCGACCTGCTCGGAGAGACGCTGTGCGAGGACGTCGTCCTCCACAGCCCGGTCCTCTTCCGCGGCTTCGAGGGCCGCGACACCGTCGCCATCGTGCTGACCCACGTGGCGGCGACGCTGGAGAACTTCTCCTACACCGACGAGCTGGCCGAAGGCAACACCGTCGTCCTTCGCTTCAAAGCCACCGTCGGCGACCGTGAGCTCGAGGGCATCGACTTCCTCGAGCTGGACGCCGACGGGAAGGTCCGCGAGCTGACCGTCTTCATGCGCCCCTTCTCGGCGCTGAACGCCTTCAACGAGCAGATGAAAGCCAGGCTGCAGGCCTCGGAAGGCTAGGTGTTCCTGCGCAGGAATCCCCGGCTGTTTCGTAGACTCTTGAACCTGAACTCGGGGGAGTGTCCGAGTGGTTAAAGGAGACGCGCTGTAAACGCGTTGGCTATGCCTACACAGGTTCGAATCCTGTCTCCCCCATCGACACGAGCAGGGGCGTGTCGAGTTTGTACGGCTATGCCGAACAAAGTCGACAGGCGCAGAGAGGATGGTTCCAATGCTCGATGACCGTGTGATCGCCATCGCCGGGGTCGGCGGTGGCCTTGGGCCGCTCGTCGCCAAGGAGCTCGCCGAGGCAGGGGCCGTCGTCGCCGGGACCGACCGCTCTCAGGAGACGCTTGACGGGATCGGGGCCGAGCTCGGCCTCCCGGCCGAGCGCTGGGACGGGCGCGCGGTCGACCTCCTCGACGAGGACGCTACCCGCGCTTGGTGCGCGGCCCTCGTTGAGCGCTTCGGGCGCGTTGACGGGCTGGTCCACCTGGTCGGCGGCTGGCGTGGGGGAGAGCCGTTGCACGAGGCGCCGCTCTCGGACTGGGAGCTGCTGCACGGCCTCCTCGTCCGCACCGTCCAGCACACGACCCGCGCCTTCCACGATCAGCTCGCCGCCAGCCCTGCCGGCCGCTTCGTCCTCGTCTCCTCCAAGCAGGCGCAGGCGCCGACCAACACCAACGCCGCCTACGCCGCTGCCAAGGCCGCCGCCGAGGCCTGGACCCTCGCCCTCGCTGACGGCTTCGAAGGCAGCGCCGCGACCGCCAACATCATCGTCGTCGACGCGATCCTCACCCCGCGGATGCGGGAGGAGGACCCTGGGAAGGAGCTCCCCACCTTCACCCCCGCCGAGGACATCGCCGCCGCGATTGCATTCCTCGCCTCAGACGCGGCAAAGAAGATGAACGGCCAGCGGTTCCCGCTTACCATGGGCAGATGAGCCCTCGGAAAGGCAAAAACGCCAAGCCCGACGGGAAGATGACGATCGCCGAGCTGGCGCAGCGGACGGGGATGACCGTACGCAACATCCGCGCCCACCAGACCCGCGGCCTGCTCCCCCCGCCGGAGGTACACGGCCGCACCGGCTACTACAACGAGGATCACGTCGCTCGGATCGAGCTGACGCAGGAAATGCAGGCCGAGGGGCTGAACCTGGAGGCGATCCGGCGGGTGCTGGAGTCGAGTGAAGGCTCCTCCCGCGAGATGGTCGACTTCGCCCGCGCGATTCGTGCCCCGTTCGAGGACGAGACGCCGGAAATCTACGGGGCCGATGAGCTGGCCGGCCTCTGGGGAGCCGAGGAGTTCGACCCGAAGCTGCTGGCCCGGGTGGAAGCGATGGGGGTGGTGCGTCAGCTCCCGGACGGCAAGATCGAGGTGATCAGCCCCCGCCTGCAGGCGGCCGGCGCGGCCCTGATAGAGCTCGGCGTCCCCGGCGACGCGGCGGTCGAGACCGCCGAAGCGCTGCGCAACGCCTCCGAGAAAGTGGCCCGCACCTTCGTCGAGCTCTTCGTGCGGGAGATCTGGGAGCCGTTCGACAAGGCCGGCCGCCCCGAGGAGGACTGGCCGAAGGTGCGCGAGGCGCTCGACCGCATGCGCCCCCTCGCCTCCGACGCGTTGCTGGCGATGTTCCAGATCACGATGGGCGAGTCGACCGAAAAAGCGAGCGAACGCACCCTCCGCGGCGGCTCCGAGCCGAGCGAGAAACGCCGCCGCAAGCGCAGCTCCGGCTCGCGGCGATCTAGCCGGAGATCTTGAACCGCTTGCGTAGCGGCTTCGATTCGTTGGCCGCTTCGTCGGTCGCCCGCAGGACCGCCAGGTAGCGCCCCGGCCGCGCCCGGAAGTGCTTCCACCGCTCGCCCAGGCGCAGGTGGTTGATGCCGATGAAGGTCTTCCAGCGGGCGAAGCCGTTGTAGATTCGCTTGCCCTTCGAATTGAACCGGTAGTACTCGGCGTCGAGCCGGCCGCGCTCGCTGATCTGGGCGCTGAAGGCGATGCCCCCGTCTCCCTTGGTGCTTCGCCTCGCCAACGCCAGCGACCCCAGCGTCGGCGGCCGCAAGTCGAGGTTCAGCGGCGGCTGCGGGCCGGGGTTTGAGTTCGGATCGCCCGGGATGTCGGTGACGACCACCTCGCCCCGAACCGCCGCATGCAGCTTGCACTGGAAGAAGTACTCCCCCGGCGTGTCGAACTGGATCGTGTAGGTGTCGCCGGCGCGGTGCTCCGGCGCATCGTCGCCCGCGTCGGAGTCCCACTGCACCGAGTCCGGAGAGATCCCGGTGACCGAGTGCGCGAGGTCGGGCCCGAGCCAGTCCCAGGTCACCTTCTCGCCCCGATTGACTTCCACCCGCGGCTGCCCCCAGGCGTAGTTGGCGATCGAGACGCGGGTGTTGGCGGCATGCGCCGCCCCCGGCCAGAGCAGAAGCAACCCGAACGCAGTTATTCCCACATACCGGGGACAAATGCGTCCGGCTGCCCTCAGGAGACGAGGTACCAACCGTTCATCCCCTGGTGCAGATGCTGGAAGACGTGGCAGTGGTAGAACCAGCGGCCCGGGTTGTCCTCGACGAGCTCGAACCGGAATGACTCCGCCGGCCCGAAGGTCTTGTTGTCGACGATGCGCCCGTCGGGTTCTGCCCAGCGATGGCCGTGCAGGTGGAAGGTGTGGAAGAAGTTGTCGACCCCGTAGACGTGGAAGGCGACCCGCTGCCCGACCCGCGCTTCCAGGGTCGGCGTATTGCCGGCGTAGGCCCTGCCATTGACGCAGAAGTAGTTCCCCCGCAGCCCCGTGATCGAGGGGTCGAAGGTGTGGAAGCCGAGGAAGAACTCGTTGTCCGGACGCGCTTCGCCGCGCTTGCGGATCACCAGCGGGCCAAACAGCCCCTTGAAGGTCGGCAGCGGGTCCATCGGCCCGTGGTCGTGGTAGAGCCACGTCCCCTCGGTCCCTTCGCGCGCCTCCCAGACGTAGGTGAAGGTGCGGTTGCGCTGGACGAAGCCACCGGGGTCGGTCCACTTCCCCTTGTAGGCGCCGTCCATCTCGTTGGCGTAGAAGATGCCGTGCGGGTGCATCGTCGCCGGCGCCTGCAGCTTGTTGCGGAAGTGGACGACGACGGTGTCGCCGACTTCGGCGTCGATCAGCGGCCCCGGCACCGTCGCCTTCCCCAGCGGCTTACCGAACCCGGCCGAGTAAGGCCGGTAGCCGTAGGCGGCGAAGCGCGTCTTTCCCTGCTTCACCTTCTCGGCCATCATCTGGTCGCGGTGAGTTGGGACGATGTCCCACTCGACCGGCTCGGCCGCGATCCAGTGCTCGCGGGTCGCGCCGCCGCTCGGCAGGCCCGCCAACACACGCGCCCCCGGGTCGTCGCCGCGCCACTCGGCCGCCGATACCTTCGGCGGCACCTTCACCCCGCGGGCGAGGCCCTCGACGTCGATCTGCCCCTCGTCGGTCGCCACCTCCTGGCCGGCGAGCGTGCAGAGCAGCGCCCCGCCCGAGAGGGCGAAGAACCCCCGGCGGTCGATCGGATCCGGTGCCATCGCGGCCCTACTTCTTGACGGTGATCGTCATCCGCATTTCGTCCGGATGAACGGTGCAGATGTACTTGTAGGTGCCCGTGGTTTCGAACGTCTTCTGGAAATGGGCCCCGGTCACGGCCGTCGTCTTCGTCGAGTAGGAGCCCTTGCGCTTCAGGCTCGCCGGCCCCTTCTTCAGGTGGACGTCGTGGGGGTAGGTGTTGGTCGCCGACCAGGCCCACTTCACGGACCCGCCCTTGCGGATCGTCACCGTGGTCGGCGCGAAGTAGAAGTCGTTGACCGTCACCTTCACCGGCGGCTTCTGCGGCGCCCGCGCCGAGGCCGCGGTCACCCCGAGCAGGGCGGCCGCGGCAAGGCCGATGGCGACGGTGATCGAGACGAACGCCCTGGCCCGGCTCATCCGCAGCTCACCTCGCCGGGCTGCGGCGCCACCTCGACCGGCTTGAACTTCCCGAACGCCGGGTGGGACGGCAGGCGCCGGACCCAGCTGCATTCCTGCTTCTGCGGCGGATTCGAAGAGGCGTAGCCGAGGATCGTCTTCGGGTCGCTTTCGTCGCCGAGGTTGATCTGTAGCCCGGCGACGATGTCGAGGCTGCGCACCTGGTCGGCCAGGACTTCGGCCTGCGGGCAAGCGGGGTAGAGCTGGCTCAGCGGCACTTTCCCGTTACCGGGGGCGAAGGTCGAGTTGGCGCTGTTCGCGCTCCAGCAGTTGCCGCCGCCGGTGCCGTCGTTCCAGAGGTCGTATTCGCCGTTCGGATCGGCGCCTTCCCGTCCCATCGTGTTTTCGACGATCTGGTTGTTGATGTTCTTGGCGTCGTCGCCCTCGTTGGCGACGAAGACTTCGCCCGGCCCCGAGAACGAGGCGATGCCCCACTTGTAGTTGCCGAACACGTTGTTGTGCTTGACGACGGTTTTGGCGCTGCCGTAGAGGACGATGCCGACGCCGGTCGGGTAGTTGACCGTGGCCCCGGCAACCTGACCTAGCCCGCCGGAGACGGTGTGGAATTTCGAGCCGGCGAGGAAGTAGTCGTAGTTGTTCCAGAACACGTCGTTGTTTTCGAAGACGTTCCAGCCGTTCGGCTCGAAGCCCTCGCTGTCGAGCGTGTTCGGGACGATCCCGGCGCCGTTGTTGTAGAAGGCCGAGTCGACGATCTTCACGTACTTGGAGTTCGTCCCCGAGTAGCCGAGCACGTTTTCGTAGCTGCGCAGGTTCTTCAGCAGGGTCCACTTCGGCTTGCGCTGACAGGGCTTTGGCGGTGGCGCTACCCCGTGGTTGGTCCAGGTCTTCGAATCGCACGGCGTTTCGCCGACGTAGAAGGCGGAGTCGCCGTGGTGGTACCCGGCCGAGTTGATCATCTTGCCGCCGTAGCAGTACTTCGCGAAGAGGCCGTAGGAGCGGTTGGCCGAGGCCAGCAGGTTGTCCATCTTGTAGCCGTTGCAGTGCTGGCCGCCTTCACCCGAGGCATGGATGAAGAAGCCGTTGGACTGGTAGTTCCGGGCCCACATGTTTTCCAGCACGAGCCCGTCGACGCTGATCGCCTCGATCCCGTTCTGGGCAGCGCCCAGCTCGCCCTTGGCGTTCTTGCCCTCGAGCACGACCTTCTTGCGGTTCTCCTTCGTCCCCTTGATCGTCAGGCCGTCGAAGCTCTTCTTCCGCAGGGATCCGTCGACGACGACCCCCTCGACGTACTTGCCGGGCCGGATCGCGACCACGGCCTTCACCTTCGCGTTCGCCTTCTTCGCCTTGAAGGAGCCGGCAGCGTCGACGCCCTTCTGAATCGTCCGGTAGCGGCAGCCGTGCTTGCAGACCTCGAAGGTCTTCGCCTTCGTCTGCTTCTTCTTCTGCCCGCCCTTTCCGGCAAGCGCCGGGGCGGCGAGGGTTCCGAGCAGGGCGCATAGCCCGAGGACGAGAAGAGGGACTGCCAGCCTGTGCTTCATATCGCTCCTTGCAGCGTCGTTTTCTTCGACCCTGCCTCCCAGCGGGTGCACCCGTCGGGGTCCCTAATCCCGACGCTAAGAGCGTAGCGGAGCCTGGCTAATCAGCCAGGGACGATCTTCCGCATCGCTTCTTCCAATTCAGACACGCCGAAGGCGCCCTCGATGCGGTCACGGACGATTCCGTTGCGGTCGATCAGAAAGGCCCAGGGCTCGCTTTCGAGGTTGAAGGCTTCGACCTGGGGCCGCGGCCCCTTGGCGATGTCGTTGTCGTTCCAGATCTCCATGTGGATGAAATCTGCCTTCCCCTCAGAGGAGTCGGCCACCTGCTGGGCGACGTCCACGACGGGCCCGCAGACGCGGGTCTGGCAGAGCGCAGGGGTGGCGAAGACCAGCACGACGGGCTTCTTGCCGACGACGTCGGCGAAGTCGACCTCGTGCATCTGGTCGGGGGGGACCCGCGTGTCGATCTTCGCCAGGTCGCCGCCGACCTCGGACCCGGTGGGCGTGTGGATCACCGGCGCCTTCTCGCCGTCCTCGGGAATTCGCGGGAACTCGCCCACGACGGGGCTGGGCACGCGGGAGACTTCTAGCCCGTTCTCGCCTTTCAGCATCGCCACCACCATCCACGGGCCGTTGCGGTTGAAGTCGACCTTGGGCACCACGTAGACCGTCGTCGCCTCGCTCGGGCCGCCGGCGCCGGTGGCGCGGTAGGCCGGCTTCGTCTCAAGCGAGGTCACCTGCGCCGGCAGCGGCCCGGTTACGGGCCCCTTGCCGTCCTTGGCGAAGTAGAGGGCGACGTCGGCGTCATCCACCTGTTCCTGGCCGCGGGTGAAGACCCCGAACGCGTAGCGGTTCTCTCCGACGTCGAAGGTCTGCGTCGCCGGCGCGATCACCAGCTTCGACGGCTTTGCATCGGGGTCGTGCAGAAGATCCCCGATCGTCTTCCCCTGCGCGGAGGGGAACTCGCCCGCCGCGGGCGCGGTCCGGGATTGGTCGTCGGAGCCGCCGCCGCAGCCGGAAACCAGCAGGGAGGCCAGGAGGGCGAGCGGGAGCAGCGAACGGAAGCCGGGGCGACGCACCCGCGGGAAGCTACAGATCGCCGCTTGCGAACGTGAGCGAATCGTCGCGGGTACGTCCAATGTGATCAACCCGTTTCCCAAAGCGGCCACAAACATCCGCGCTCCGGGGCCCTATGATTCACGCGTCGCTGCTCGTTGGGGACCGAGCCGCCAGACCATATTCAGGGTTAGAGGTGCATATGCCCAACAAGGAGGAGGCGTCGATGTCAGGGAAGAAGTTGATCGTTTCGTTGGTGGCTGTCGCTGCGTTGGTAGGGGCGGTCCCCTCGATGGCAGCCGACGCCACCCCGGAGACCTACAAAGCTGAAGTCGAACCGATCTGCAAGGTCAACACCGAAGCCAACGAAAAGATCCTCAAGGGCGTGCGGGCGAAGGTGAAGGCGGGCAAGCTCGATGCCGCCGCGAAGCAGTTCCGCGCCGCCGCCAAAGCCCTTAAGAAGGCTCGCGCCGAGCTCCTCCAGGTGCCGAAACCCCCCGCCGACGCGACTCGCCTGACGAAATGGCTGGGCTACGTGAAGACCGAGGTGCAGCTCTTCGAAACCGTCGCCACCAAGCTGGCCAAGGACGAAGAGACCAGCGCCCAGAAGATGGTCGTGCGCCTGATCAGCACCGCCAAGCAGGCGAACAACCAGGTGCTCGATTACGAATTCCGCTACTGCCGCCTGCAGCCCTCGAAGTTCCTCTAGGCCATGCCAACTGCGGTTCGCGAGGGCGCGCGCACTCCTGGGGAGAGCACCCGCGCCCTCGCCGCATCGATCAGCCGCGGCGATCTCGAGGGCGCAACCTCCTGCTTCGCCAAAGACGGCTGCCTGCTCACCCCGGATTCGACCGTGGTCCGCGGCCGGCAGGAGATCAAGCCGATCCTCCACCAGATGATTGCCGCGGGTTCCAAGATCGAGGTCCAAGAGAGCTCGATCGTCCTCGCTGGCGAGGTGGCGCTGGGGACCGAGCGCTGGGTCGTCAGCTCCGCCGGCTCGGAAGGGGAGCCCTTCACCCGGGCGCTGACGCCGACCGTGGTCCTGCGCCAGCTGGAGGGCGTCTGGAAACTCGCGGTGGCGATTCCCTGGGGCCGCCGCTGATCGACAGCCACCGTCTAGAATCATCCTGAGCGCGCGCCCCCACAAGGGGCCGACCCGCCCGGATAGCTCAGTTGGTAGAGCACTTCCATGGTAAGGAAGGGGTCACGAGTTCGAGTCTCGTTCCGGGCTTTTGTGCCTTACTCCTCTCGCAAAACCCTGATCGAGCCTGGCCACGAGGCGGAGTGGACTCGCTTGGCCGCCGAGAAGCGCCGCGCCCTGACGCCCACTCCCGACACGCCGATCGATCAGCTACTGCGCCGAGGGCAAGACCTTTCGGCCCAAGCTGTACGCCTGTTGCGAGCAGTGGAGCGGGGCAGTGGCTCCACCCGAGCCTAAGCTCGACGAGGCGGCTGCGGCTCTTGTTGCCGCCAAGGCAAAATTCGTCGTAATCGGTGGTTTCGCGGTGATCGCCAACCGCTTTGTGCGTGCGACCGAGGACGTGGACCTTCTCGTCCCCGATGACCCTGACAACGACCGGCGCGTTCTCGATGCCTTGCGCGAGTGAGGACTGAGCTACGGGTCGGTCTGGACGATCGGCCAGCTAACTCGGCGCTATAGGCTGCCGCTCGTGGACTTCGCCCTCAGCGACGAGCAGAAGGATTTCGTCGATGCGATTCGGGATTTTTGCGACCGCGAGTGCGGGACGCAGGACCAGCGTGAGCGGCTGACCGACGGCTACCGCGAGCACCACAACTTCGACATCTACAACCAGATGGCGGAGCTGGGGTGGCTTGGCGTCACGATCCCGGAGGAGCACGGCGGCTCCGGCGGCACGATGCTCGACGCCTGCCTGTTCATGGAGGAGGCCTCGCGCGGGCTGGCCCCGATCGGCGGCTACGCGACGACGCTGATCGTCGCCGGCGCCACGCAGCGCTTCGGCACCGAGGCGCAGAAGAAGGAGATCCTCGGCGGCATCGCCTCCGGCTCGGTCGAGGCGATCGCGATGACCGAGCCCGAGGCCGGCTCCGACGTCGGCTCGCTGACCACCAAGGCCGAGCGTGTCGACGGCGGCTTCGTCATCAACGGCCAGAAGGTCTTCATCTCCAACGCCCACATCGCCGACCACGTCCTCGTCGTCTGCCGCACGACCAAGACCGAGAACAAGCACGAGGGGCTGACGATGCTCTGGGTCCCGCGCGAGGTCGAGGGGATGGAGATCGTCCCGATCGAGACGATGGGCGGCCGCGAGACCAACACCCTCTACTTCACCGACTGCGTCGCTCCCGAGAGCGCTGTCCTCGGCGAGGTCGACCAGGGCTGGACCCAACTGATGGCCGGCCTCAACGTCGAGCGCCTGATCCTCGCGGCGACGATGCTCGGGATCGCCCAGCGCGCCTTCGACGACGCCCTCGCCTACGCCAAGGAGCGCAAGCAGTTCGGCCGCCCGATCGGCTCCTTCCAGGCGCTCCAGCACCGCTTCGCCGACCTCGCCACCGACCTTGAAGCGGCGCGGCTGATGACCCGCTGGGTCGCCACCCTCGTCGACGAGGATCCCGACCGGATGCTGCCGAAAGAGGCCTCGATGGTGAAGCTCTTCGTCACCGAGGTCGCCAAGCGCACCACCCTCGAGGGGATGCAGATGATGGGCGGCTACGGCTACTCGGCCGAGTACGACATGGAGCGCCTCGTCCGCACCTCGCTGGTCTCGACGATCTACGGCGGCACCTCCGAGATTCAGCGCACGATCATCGGCAAAACGCTCGGCCTGTAGGAAGTCGCCGCCGCGGCGGCGAAAGGGGCGTCGTGCGGGAGTTCGCGAAGCGCCAGCCCTCAGCCGTCCTCCTCGCCGCCCAGCTGGCGGCCATCCTCATCTACCCGTTCCTCGAAGAAGGCGCTGCCGGGCGCGCGATCTTCAGCGTCTTCGGGATCGCGATCCTCGGGCTCGTCGTGCTCGCGGTGCGCAGCTCGTCGGCGCTGACCTGGGTGAGCGTGCTGCTGGCGCTACCGGCGACCGTGCTGCTGCTGATCCAGGCGGTCACGGGTGACGACGCGCTGCTGCCGTACTCGTCGGCCTTCGAGTCCGTCCTCTACTTCTATGCGGGCGGCGCGCTCCTGTTCTACATGCTCGAGGACCACGAGATCACCCGCGACGAGCTCTACGCCGTCGGCGCCACCTTCACGCTGGTCGCCTGGGCGTTCGCCTACGCCTACGTCGTCTGCCAGGCGATCGAGCCGCAGAGCTTCACGGCCGCCGTCGACCCGCGCGACGCCCGCACCTGGATGGAGCTGCTCTTCCTCAGCTTCACGACGCTGACGAGCACGGGTCTCAGCGACGTCGTCCCGGTCAAGCCGTTCGCGCGCAGCCTCGTGATGATCGAGCAGATCGCCGGCCTCGGCTACGTGGCGATGGTGGTCTCGAGGCTCGTCGGGCTGACGCTGCGGGCGACCGGGCGGTACCCCTGATGCGCTGCCGCTGAAGGCTCTGAGCTTCAGGCCGCAGCCGCGGTTCGGCCGTCGTCGACCAGCGCCGGCTTGCCGATGTGGAAGCCCTGGGCGAAGTCGACGTCGAAGGCCCGGACGAGCGCCAGCGTCTCGGCGTCCTCGATGCCCTCGGCGACGGTCTCCTGGCCGAAGGCTTTGGCGAACTGGACCAGCGCCTGGACGAGCCGCTGGTCGGTGGGGGAGCGGGGCAGCTCGCGGATGAACTCGATGTCGATCTTCAGGTGCTGGATCGGGAGGTCCTTGAGGTAGCTGAAGGAGCTGAAGCCGGTCCCGAAGTCGTCGAGGCCGAGCCCGCAGCCCATCCCGGTCACCGTCTCGGCGAAGGCGCGGGCGTGGTCCATGTTGGAGATCGCCGCCGTCTCGGTGATCTCGAAGTCGAGCCAGGCGGGGTTGAGGCCGTCGGCGATCGCCGCCCGCACGTCCTCGATCAGCCGCGGGTCGCAGAGCGAGGCGCCGCTGACGTTGACGGCGATCGGCTGCGAGCGGCCCGCCAGCTCGATCGCCTTCGCCAGCACCAGCCGGTCGATCTCGACGATCAGCCCCAGCCGCTCGGCGGTCGGCAGGAAGGAGGAGGGCGGGATCACGTCGTCGTCCTCGTCGAGCATCCGCACCAGCAGCTCCTCGCGGGCGACGCATTCCTTGCGCAGGTCGAAGATCGGCTGCGCGTAGACGACGAGCCGCTCGCGCTCGAGCGCGTCGCGGATCCGGTCGGCCCAGGTCAGCTTCAGGTTCGGCCCGCTGTCGCCGTCGACGGCTTTGCCGCCGCCCTGTTCCTTTGCCTCGCAGAGGGCGATGTCGGCGGCGATCATCAGGCCTTCGGCGGTGATCGCCTCGCCGGTGCCGCCGAAGGTCGCGATCCCGACGCTGGCCCCGACCGCCGGCTTGCCGCGCTCGCGCACCAGCGCGATCAGGCGCTCGGCGGTCGCCATCGCCTGGCTCGGGGTCGCGCGCTGCAGGAGGAGGGCGAATTCGTCGGCGCAGATCCGCGCCGGCAGGTCGTCGACGCGGCACTCCTGCCGCAGCGTCGCCGCCACGGTGTCCAGCAGACGGTCGCCGGCCTCGTGCCCGAGCGAGTCGTTGACGAGATGGAAGGCGTCGATGTCGAGCAGGAGCAGCGCCCCGGGCTGCTCGCGTTGCAGCGGGTCGAGGATCCGCTCTTCCACCTCTTCTACGAACTGGTCGCGGTCGCAGAGACCGCCGCTCTCGATTGCCTCTCGCACCGTGCCCCCGAAGTGCCCGGAAGGATTGCCTGAAAAACGACTGTACATAAAAGTCGGTAGACCATGGGGACTACTACACATATGGGCGGCGGCAACCAGTCCCTGGGCGGCTGAGGACGCTATCCTTGCCGCAGCCTCGCGCTTCGGCCCGGGGTTTTCTTTCTGTAACGACTTCTGTAACGACTACCTCAGGCACGGAACGAGGGAGAAGATGGCTCGCGGAGATGTCCGCATTGCGGTGACGATGGCTTGCGAAGAGTGCAAGCGCCGTAACTACCAGACCAATAAGTCCCGGCGCAACTCGCCGGATCGCATCGAGATGCGCAAGTTCTGCCGCTGGTGTGGGCACCACACCCCTCATAAAGAGACCCGGTAGCTGGCCCGATGGCGAAAACCCGTGCACAGCGCAAGGCCGAGCGCCGGGCTCGGGAAGCCGAAGAGCAGAAACGCTCTGGCGGCGGCTACGAGACCCCGGTAGAGGCGCAGCGGGAGACCCAGACGGGGGTCTCCGGCGACGTCGCCGAGGTCGAGGCGGTGGAGATGGGGATCGCCGCCGGCGCCCCCGAGTCCCAGCTCGAGACGCCCGATGCGCCGCAGCCGCGTTCCGCCCGTCGCGCCGAAGCGCGCGCCCAGAAAGAAGCCGAGAAGCGCAAGCGCGCCGAGCAGAAGCGGCGCGAGGGTGAGCAGCTTTCCAAGAAGCAAAAACAGGCCAAGGCCGAACGGCAGCGCGCAGGTTTCATCGGCTTCCTCATATCCTGTTGGCAGGAGCTGAAGAAAGTCCAGTGGCCGGATCGCGAGACGTTGATCCAGGCAACCGCTGTGACCATCCTCTTCGTCGCCGTCGCGGCCGCCTATCTCGGCGCTCTCGACGCGGCATTCAGCTGGCTCATCAAGCAGATCCTCTAGCTGAGGGTCCCGAACAAAGGCTTCTGACGATGTATCGCTGGTACGTGATCAACACCTACTCCGGGCACGAGAACAAGGTCAAGCACAACCTCGAGCACCGGGTGCAGACGATGAGCCAGAACCGCAACGTGCGGCAGGTCGTCGTTCCCACCGAGCAGGTCTCGGAGATGAAGGACGGCCAGAAAGTGACGGCCGAGAAACGGACGATGCCCGGCTACGTCCTCGTCAACATGGAGATGACCGACGACGCCTGGGGCCTGGTCAAGAACACGCCCGGCGTCACCGGCTTCGTCGGCTCGCGCAACAAGCCGGTGCCGCTCTCCAAACCGGAGGTCGACCGCCTGCTCCACCGCGAGACCGCCGAGCGGCCGCGGACCCAGGCCCAGTTCGCGATCGGCGAATCGGTCAAAGTCATCTCCGGCCCCCTGTCCGACTTCTCCGGTGAGATCGCCGAGATCAACGAGGACGCGGCGAAACTCAAGGTGCTGGTCTCGATCTTCGGCCGCGAGACGCCGGTCGAGGTCGGCTACGACCAGGTCAAGAAGATCTAGGTCGCAAAGACCGCTACCCTCTCGAACCCGCTGATGGCAAAGAAAGTCCTCACCCTCATCAAGCTGCAGATCCAGGCAGGCAACGCCAACCCGGCGCCGCCGGTCGGCCCCGCGCTGGGTCAGCACGGCGTCAACATCATGGACTTCTGCAAAGCGTTCAACGCGCAGACGCAGGGCGAAGGCGGAACGATCATCCCGGTCGAGATCACCGTCTACGAGGACCGCTCCTTCACCTTCATCACGAAGACGCCTCCGGCCGCGGTCCTGATCAAGGAAGCGATCAGGATCCCGAAGGGCTCGGGTGAGCCCCACGTCAACAAGGTGGGGACGATCTCCGACGCGCAGATCCAGGAGATCGCCGAACGGAAGATGCCCGACCTCAACGCCAACGACATCGACGCCGCGAAGAAGATCATCGCCGGCACCGCCCGCTCGATGGGCGTCGACGTCGCCTAGGAGAACTCGATGGCCCACGGCAAACGATTCCGCGCTCAGTACGACAAAGTCGACCGCGACCGCGCTTACCCGCCGGCCGAGGCGATCGCGCTGATCAAAGAGACCGCCAGCGCCAAATTCGACGAGACCGTCGAGCTGCACGTGCTGCTCGGGGTCAACGTCCGCCACGCCGACGAACAGCTGCGGGGGACGCTTGCGCTGCCGCACGGCCTCGGCAAAGACGTCACCGTCGCCGTCTTCGCCCAGGGCCAGCAGGCCCGCGACGCCGAGGCTGCCGGTGCCGATTTCGTCGGCGGGCAGGACCTGGTCGAGAAAGTCCAGGAGGGCTGGACCGGCTTCGACGTCGCGATCTCCACGCCGGAGATGATGAAAGGCGTCGGCCAGCTCGGCCGCGTGCTCGGCCCGCAGGGCCTGATGCCGAACCCCAAGGTCGGCACCGTCACCGACGACGTCGAGAAGGCCGTCAACGACTCCAAGTCGGGCAAAATCGAATACCGCACCGACCGCCAGGCGATCGTCCACCTGGCGCTCGGCAAGGCCAGCTTCGACGAGGACAAGCTGCTCGAGAACTACCAGGCGGTGATGGAGGAGATCATCCGTGCCAAGCCCTCCTCCGCCAAGGGCAAATACGTCATCTCCGCCACCCTGGCGACGACGATGGGCCCCGGCATCCGCGTCGACTCCGGCAAATCGGCCGACCGCGAGACCGCGGGCGTCGGAGCGGGGGAGACCGCAGAGGAGACGGCGAGCGCTTAAACTGCGTCGCCGCTAACCGCAGACCACCGGCGGGGCGTAGCCCGTAAGGCCCCGGTGCAGGTAAGACGATGAACCGCGAGGAAAAGTCACAAGCCATAAAAGAGATTGCCGCCGAGATCGATGGATCTCAGGCGATCTTCGCAGTCGACTACCGCGGCATCAGCGTTTCCCAGGCAGCCGAGCTGCGCTCGAAACTGCGCGAAGCAGACGCCAGCTTCCGCGTCGTCAAAAACCGCCTCAGCAAGATCGCCGCCGACCAGGCGGGCGAGGAGCGGCTGGCGGAGCTGCTGCAGGGCCCGACGGCCCTCGCCTTCGTCCGCGGCGACACCGCCCAGGCGGCGAAAGCGATCACGACCTTCAACAAAGAGCACGAAGTCCTCACCTACAAGGGCGGCTTCATGGAAGCCACCGTGCTCGACGAGGCCGCTTTCAAATCGATCGCCAAACTGCCCACCCGCGAAGTGCTGAACGGGCAGCTGGCCGGCGTCGTCGCCAGCCCGATCACCGGCCTCGTGCGCGGCCTCGGCAGCATGATCCAGGGCTTGGCGCTGCAGCTCGGCCAGATCGCCGAGAAAGGCTTGGTCAGCGGCGAGGCGCCGGCGGCAGAGGAGGCTGCTCCCGCCGAGGAGGAGCCGAAGGCCGAGAAAGCAGAAGAGGCACCGGCGGAGGAGGCTCCGACCGAGGCCGCCAGCGGCAACGAGCCGCCCGCCGACCAGGCGGAGGCCCCGGAGGAAGAGCCGGAGGCCAAAGAAGAGACTTCAGAGCAAGATTCAAACGAGGAAGAGGGGTAGCGACTGATGGCAACCAAAACTTCAACCGAGGACTGGATCGAGGAGCTGAAAGGCATCTCGGTGCTGGAGCTCTCCGAGCGGATCAAGGCGCTCGAGGAGGAGTTCGGCGTCTCGGCGACCGCGGTCGCCGCGGCCGCGCCGGCCGCCGCCGGTGCCGGGAGCGAGGACGGCGCCGAGGCCGAGGAGTCCTTGACGGTGGACGTCCACCTCAGCGAGATCGGCGGCCAGAAGGTGCCGGTCATCAAGGTGGTGCGGGCTGCGACCGGGCTGGGCCTGAAGGAGGCCAAGGCCCTGGTCGACGAGGCGCCGAAGGCGATCAAGGAGGGCGTCGAGCGGGAGGAGGCCGAGAAGCTGAAGGCCGACCTCGAAGAGGTAGGCGCGACAGTCGAGCTGAAGTAGCGCGTAAGCTGTATCACCGGCCCCGAAATGCGGGCGTGAGCCACGCCTGTGGCGGTCGGGGGCGTGCGTGTGCTAATTTCTAACGTCGCGCGCCGTTGTGCCCTGCCGCCTGCATTTCGCGCCGTATCAACGTCCCTCTGACCTTCTGAGGAGTCGCCGACTTTGGCACGTTCGAACGCTGCCCCCGTCAACCGCAGGAGCTTTTCCCGACTTGAGAATCCCCTAGACGTCCCCCATCTGATCGACATCCAGCGCCGCTCGTTCGAGGACCTTACGAATCCGAAGAGCGGACTTCTGCGGGAAACGATCAACGACATCTCGCCGATTGAGGACTACACCGGCAATTTGGCGATCGTCTTCGGGGACTTCAAGTTCGAAGAGCCCCCCAATTCAATAGAGGACTGCCGCGAGAAGGACATGACCTACTCGCGGCCGCTGACCGCGACGGTCGCCTTCCAGAACAAGGAGACCGGCGAGATCCGCGAGCAGTCCGTGTTCATGGGCGACTTCCCGTGGATGACGGACCGCGGCACCTTCATCATCAACGGGACCGAGCGCGTCGTCGTGACGCAGCTG
>JBJMKN010000078.1:0-12911 GCA_045805765.1 Solirubrobacterales bacterium | reverse complement strand
CGGGCTGGGGCCGAAGACGGTGCCGCCGCCGGCGAACTGGGGCGCGCGGATCGAGCCCTGGCGGGCGCGGCCGGTGCCCTTCTGGCGCCACGGCTTCGCGCCGCCGCCGGAGACCTTCCCGCGCGTCAGCGTCGCGTGCGTGCCGCGCCGGCGGGCGGCCAACTCGGCGACCACGCACTCGTGCACGAGCGGCCCGTTGAACGGCGCGCCGAAGACGGCGTCGTCGAGCGTCACGGTGTCCGTGGAGCCCAGGACCGGGGCGTCAGCCATCGCTGCGCACCTCCACGGTGGCGCCCTTGGGGCCCGGGACCGAGCCGCGCACGAGCATCAGGTTGGTATCGGGCATCAGCTCGACGATGGTCAGCCCGCGCTGGGTCACGCGCCCGCCGCCCATGCGGCCGGGGCCCTTGATCCCCTTGAACACGCGCGAGGGGGTCGCCGAGGCGCCGATCGAGCCGGGCGCGCGGACGTTGTGCGAGCCGTGGCTCGCCGGGCCGCGCGAGAAGTTGTGGCGCGTGATGGTGCCCTGGAAGCCCTTGCCCTTGGAGACGCCGGAGATCTTGACCTTGGCGCCGGGTTCGAAGGTGTCGGCGGTCACGGTGTCGCCGACCTGCAGCTCGCCGGCTTCGTCGCGGAACTCGACGAGGTGCTTCATCGGCGGCGCGTCGGCCTTGCGCAGGTGGCCGAGCTCGGCCTTCGAGAGGTGCTTCTCCTTGGCGGCGCCGAAGGCGAGCTGCACGGCCTCGTAGCCGTCGCGGTCGACCGTGCGGATGCCGGTCACCGGGCAGGGCCCGGCCTCGAGCACGGTGACGCGCTCGACGGTGCCGTCGTCGGTGAAGACCTGGGTCATCCCGAGCTTGCGAGCGAGGATCGCGGGCATGGCTAGGCGAGTCGGATCTCGATGTCGACGCCCGCCGGGAGATGGTCGAGGCGCTGCAGCGAGTCCACGGTCTTCGGGGTGGGCTGGTGGATGTCGATGAGCCGCTTGTGCGTGCGGATCTCGAAGTGCTCGCGCGAGTCCTTGTCCTTGAAGGGCGAGCGGATCACGCAGTAGACGTTTTTCTCGGTGGGCAGCGGCACGGGGCCGGAGACGGTCGCGCCGGTGCGCTCGGCGGTCTCGACGATCTCTTTGGCAGCCCGATCTATGGCGTCGTGGTCGTACGCCTTCAGTCGGATCCGGATTTTCTGTGCCGCGATGGTTGCCACTTCGGTGCGTCTCTTGTCTTTCTCTTCGCTTTACCGCGCAAAGAGGGCGGGGCCCCTTGTGCTTGGGGCGCCGCCCCGGTCGTATGTCCTTGCAGTTGTCTCCCCACCCGGAGGCGGGGTTCGGGACGGGCAATCGCCCGCCCCTGGTGGCGTCGCTACTCGATGACCTCGGCGACGACGCCGGAGCCGACGGTGCGGCCACCCTCGCGGATGGCGAACCGCAGGCCGGGGTCCATCGCGATCGGCTGAATCAGCTCGATCGTCATCTCGACGTTGTCTCCCGGCATCACCATCTCCGTCCCCTCGGGGAGGTTGGCGATCCCGGTCACGTCGGTGGTCCGGAAGTAGAACTGAGGCCGGTAGCCGGAGAAGAACGGAGTGTGGCGACCGCCCTCCTCCTTCTTCAGGCAGTAGACCTCGGCTTTGAACTTCGTGTGCGGGGTGATCGAGCCGGGCTTGCAGAGAACCTGGCCGCGCTCGATCTCCTCGCGCTTGGTACCGCGGAGCAGGGCGCCGATGTTGTCGCCCGCCTGACCCTCGTCGAGGAGCTTGCGGAACATCTCGACCCCGGTAACCGTGGTTTTGGTCGTGTCCTTGATGCCGACGATCTCGACCTCGTCGCCGGTGTTGACGATCCCCTGCTCGACGCGGCCGGTGGCGACGGTGCCGCGGCCGGTGATCGAGAAGATGTCCTCGATCGGCATCAGGAAGGGCTTGTCGAGCTCACGAACCGGCTCCGGGATGTAGGAGTCCAGCGCCGCGGCCAGCTCGAAGACGGCTTTCTGGGCTTCCTCATCGCCTTCCAGCGCCTTCAGCGCCGAGCCTTTGATGATCGGCGTCTCGTCGCCCGGGAAGTCGTACTCGTCGAGGAGTTCCTTGACCTCCTCCTCGACCAGCTCGACCAGTTCGTCGTCGTCGACCTGGTCGATCTTGTTGAGGAAGACGACCACGTGCGGCACGTTGACCTGACGGGCGAGCAGGATGTGCTCGCGGGTCTGGGGCATGACGCCGTCGGCGGCGGAGACGACCAGGATCGCCCCGTCCATCTGGGCGGCGCCGGTGATCATGTTCTTCACGTAATCGGCGTGGCCCGGGCAGTCGACGTGGGCGTAGTGCCGGTTGTCGGTCTCGTACTCGACGTGGGAGGTCGCGATCGTGATGCCGCGTTCCTTCTCCTCGGGAGCGTTGTCGATCTCCTCGAAGCTCTGTGCCTCAGCACCGCCCACGGTGGAGAGGGTTTTGGTGATCGCGGCCGTCAGGGTCGTCTTGCCGTGGTCGATGTGACCGATGGTGCCGACGTTCACATGCGGCTTATCGCGCTCGAATTTCTCCTTGGACATCTCTCTCCGTTTCGCCTTTCGAAATCGTGTTCTGTCTGATCTAAGTGCTTGAGTCTCGTGGGCGGACTTCCCGCGGCAGCTTCTACCTGCCTGCGGGCAACCCGGGAAATATAGCCAGGTTCAGCGTCCGGCCGCGGTTGGGCTCATGAGGCTGCACCCACCGGGTCCCCTGAGCGGTGTTCGACGATCTCCTCGGCGATGTTCGAGGGGACCTCTTCGTAACGCTCGAACTGCATCGTGTAAGTCGCCCGGCCCTGGGTCATGGACCGCAGTTCCGTCGCGTAACCGAACATCTCGCCGAGCGGGACGTAAGCCTGGACGGCGAGGGCGTTGCCCCGCTGGTCCTGGCCCTGGACTTTGCCGCGGCGGCGGGACAGGTCGCCGATCACGTCGCCGAGGAAGTCCTCGGGCGTGACCACCTCGACCGCCATCACCGGCTCCAGCAGGACGGGGTCGGCCTTGCGGGCGCCGTCCTGGATCGCCATCGAGCCGGCAATTTTGAAGGCCATCTCCGAAGAGTCGACGTCGTGGTAGGAGCCGTCGACCAGTTCGGCTTTGACGTCGACCATCGGGTAGCCGGCCTTGACGCCGTTCTCCAGCGCCTCGCGCATCCCCTGCTCGGCGGGGCCGATGAATTCGCCGGGGATGACGCCGCCCTTGATTTTGTTGTCGAAGACGAAGCCCTCGCCGGGAGCCGGCTCGAGGTTGATGACGACGTGGCCGAACTGGCCGCGACCGCCGGTCTGGCGGACAAACCGCGCGACGACCTTCTCGACCCGCTTGCGAATCGTCTCGCGGTAGGCGACCTGCGGCTTGCCGACGTTGGCCTCGACTTTGAACTCGCGCAGCATCCGGTCGACGATCACCTCGAGGTGGAGCTCCCCCATCCCGTGAATCAGGGTCTGGCCGGTTTCCTCGTCGGATTCGATCTTGAAGGTCGGGTCCTCCTCGCCGAGCCGGGCCAGGGCGTTGCCCATCTTCTCCTGGTCGGCTTTCGTTTTCGGCTCGATCGCGACCGCGATCACGGTCTCGGGGAATTCGATGCTCTCCAGGGCGATCGGGGCATCGGGAGCCGCGAGGGTGTCGCCGGTCCCGGTTTCCTTGAGGCCGACGCCGGCGCAGATGTCGCCCGCGTAGGTCTCGTCGATCTCCTCGCGGCTGTTGGCGTGCATCATCAGCAGCCGCCCGATCCGCTCGGTCTTGCCGGTTTTCACGTTCAGCACCCGGCCGCCTTTCTCGAGCTTGCCCGAGTAGACGCGGAAGTAGGTGAGCTTGCCGACGTAGGGGTCGGACATGACCTTGAAGGCCAGCGCCGAGAAGGGAGCGCTGTCGCTCGCTTCACGCTCGGCCTCGACGTCCTCGGGCTGGCCCTTGCCGGCGGGGACGACACCGGTGACCGGCGGCACCTCGAGCGGCGAGGGCAGGAGTTCGACGATCGCGTCGAGCAGCGGCTGCACGCCCTTGTTCTTGAAGGAGGTGCCGCAGAGGACCGGGGTCAGCTTGGTCGAGAGGGTCGCTTTGCGCAGCGAGTCGATCAGCTTCGCCTGCGGAATCTCTTCCTCGCCGAGGAAGGCTTCCATCAGCTCTTCGTCGTAGTCGGCGCAGGCTTCGATCAGGGCGGTCCGGTATTCCTCGGCCTGGTCCTGGAGATCCTCGGGGATCTCGATTTCCTCGTAGGCGGCGCCGAGCTCGTCGGTCCAGACGAGGCCTTTCATCTTCACCAGGTCGACGACGCCTTTGAAGTTGTCCTCGGCCCCGATCGGAAGCTGGATCGGCAGCGGGTTGGCGCCGAGGCGGTCGGTCATCGTCTCCACCGAGTTGAAGAAGTCGGCGCCGGTGCGGTCCATCTTGTTGATGTAGGCGAAGCGCGGGACGCCGTACTTGTCGGCCTGGCGCCAGACCGTCTCCGACTGCGGCTCGACCCCGGCGACGGCGTCGAAGACGGCGATCGCGCCGTCGAGGACGCGGAGGCTGCGCTCGACCTCGACCGTGAAGTCGACGTGGCCGGGGGTGTCGATGATGTTGATCCGGTGGTCATTCCACTCACAGGCGGTCGCGGCCGAGGTGATCGTGATCCCGCGCTCCTGCTCCTGTTCCATCCAGTCCATGACCGCGGCGCCCTCGTGGACCTCGCCCATTTTGTGGGTGCGGCCGGTGTAATAGAGGATGCGCTCCGTCGTCGTCGTCTTACCGGCGTCGATGTGCGCCATGATCCCGATGTTCCGGGTTTTCTCGAGTGGAAAGCTGCGTGCCATGGTTCCTAAGTTGAGTAGTGGTGATAAGCCGCAAAAAAAGGCCCCCAAGGGCCCGGCGAAGCGTCCTGCGAAGAAACAGCGAAAACTGCCTGAGCGAGCGGCGATGATAGCAGCGGCGCGGCGCTTGTCCCGCCAGGTCGACCGGGCGGGCAATCGCGGCTTGGAGCGCGCCTATCCACCGCTGCTCGTGGCCTGGCATCGCAGCGCCATGGCCGCCCGCCGAGGCTGGGCCTGGCTGTGGCCGCGCCTGCGGCCGCTGCTCGCCCTCCTCTTCCGGGCGCTTGCCGCGGGCGACCGCCTGGTCCGACGCGCCTGCGCCTTTCTGGCTCGAGTGGCCACCGCCGCCAGCCGGGTGGTGACCCCCGCCCGCGCCGCGGCCATCGCCCTGATCGGCGGCGGCGCCCTCCTCGTCGTCTCCCAGTTCATCGATTACCGGGCAGTGGAGATCGGCCAGCCGGGGTACGCGGGGCTTCCCGACGTTGCGAGCGTGCCGACGAGAGGAGAAAAGACGGCGGGCGCCGCCCACTTCTACCTCCTCGTCCCCGTCGGCCTCGCGGCGATCGCCCTCGGGGCGGTGGCGCTGCGGCGCGAGGCGCGCCGGCTGGGGCTGCTGGCGGCGGCTCTCGGCCTCCTTTCCCTCGCCGTGATCCTGCTCGTCGACCTGCCGGCCGGCCTCGACGAGGGCAGCCAGGCCTCGCGCTTC
This sequence comes from Solirubrobacterales bacterium, assembly GCA_045805765.1. Classification (GTDB taxonomy): domain Bacteria; phylum Actinomycetota; class Thermoleophilia; order Solirubrobacterales; family 70-9; genus VAYN01. The sequence goes on along the minus strand of JBJMKN010000078.1, from coordinate 7,407 downwards.
GCCGGCACCTCGGCGGTGCTTCAGGACGGCTTCTACGCGGAGCTCGCGGCGGCCGGCGGGCTGCTTTTTGCCGGACTGCTCTACTATGCGCGGCCGTGCCGAATACGAATCAACTTGTCAGGAAGGGCCGCAAGCGCCCGAAGAAGAAGACCACGACGCCGGGCCTCAAGTCGGGCCAAGGTCGCAAGAAGCGCGTAGCCGCTCCCCAGCGCCGCGGCGTCTGCACTCGTGTCGCCACGGTGACCCCGAAGAAGCCGAACTCGGCGCTTCGCAAGATCGCCCGTGTGCGCCTCACCAACGGGATGGAGGTCACCACCTACATCCCGGGCGAGGGCCACAACCTGCAGGAGCACTCCGTGGTCCTGATCAGGGGTGGTCGCGTCAAGGACCTGCCGGGCGTCCGTTACAAGGTCGTCCGCGGCACTCTCGACGCCGCCGGGGTCTCCGACCGCAAGCAGGCCCGCTCCCGCTACGGCGTCAAAGCTTCGTAATGCCCCGCCGCTCAGCCGCACAGATCCGGCCGATCGAGCCGGACGCCAGACACCGCAACCGGCTCGTCCAGCAGCTGATCAACAAGGTGATGAGCGACGGCAAGAAGAGCCTTGCCGAGCGGATCGTCTACGACAGCCTCGCGATCGTTGGCGAGCGCAGCGGTGAAGACCCGGTCGAGGTTCTCGAGTCGGCGATCAAAACCCTGACCCCGGTCCTCGAGGTTCGCTCCCGCCGCGTCGGCGGCGCCACCTATCAGGTCCCGGTCGAGGTTCCCGCCCGTCGCGCCCGCACCCTCGCGGTCCGCTGGCTGGTCCAGTTCGCGCGCGCCCGCCGCGAGTACTCGATGGCCGAGCGTCTCGCCTCCGAGATCCTCGACGCTAACCAGCAGCAGGGCAGCGCCTGGAAGCGGAAGGACGACATTTACCGCATGGCCCAGGCGAACAAAGCCTTCGCCCACTACCGCTGGTAGACGCCATGCGGCCGCGCCTGGCGGCGTCCTCGGTCGCTCGCGTGCAGAGGCACGCCACGCTCCCTGCGTCCTTGCCAGCCACACCCGCATGGCGTCTAAGCCTTTATTAGCCGTCGACATCGACGGTGTCATCAGCCTCTTCGGCTTCGAGGAGCGGCCGCCGCACACGCAGCTGCAGCTTGTCGACGGGGTGCCGCACTGCATCTCGCTGCCCTGCGGGGACCGGCTGCTGCGGCTCTCCGAGGCCTTCGAGCTGGTCTGGGCGAGCGGCTGGGAGGACAAGGCGAACTTCTACCTCCCCCACATCCTCGGCCTGCCGGAGCTGCCCCATGTCGGCTTCGACGTCGCGCCCCGCAGCGGCGGCGCCCACTGGAAGCTGGCGGCGCTTGAGGACTATTGCGGCGAGCGGGCGATTGCCTGGGTCGACGACAACTTCGACGCCAGCTGTTACGAGTGGGCGGAGCGGCGGCCGGCGCCGACTCTGCTGGTGCCGACCGAGCCCCACCTCGGACTCGAGGAGGGCCATGTCGAGGCCCTGAGCGCTTGGGCGACCTCTCTACACTGAGACAGGTGACGGGGTTCTGGCCCATCTTCTTCCTCGCCGTCGTGCTCAAGATCCCGGTCTTGGCCTCGATGTGGCTCGTCTACTGGGCGGCCAAGCAGCACGACGAACCGGAGGCGGCGACCGACGAGGACGGCGGCTTCAAGCGTCGCCCGCGCCCGCGCCTACCGCGCGGCCCACGTCAGCGCGGGCCCCACGGCGGGGGCGCTGCCCTGCCGGTGCCCGACTGCCCGCCCGGCGGCCGCACCCGTGTGGTCAGGCCGGCTGCGCAGCCCGCTTTCGCTCGCGCCGGATCTCACGCAGATAAGGGTGGAAGTCGACCTCGACGGTATGACGCTTAGAGGCAACGAAGCGCTTGCGCTGCTTCCGTTCCTCGCGAGCGATCTCCCGCTTCATCTCCCCTGCCGGCGGTAGCGTCACCCGGCCGCCGAGCAGGTCGGCGACCCATTCGCACTGCGCCTCGGCCAGGGGCATGATCGGCCCCAGCGGCTGGATGAAGCCGATGAAGTAGAGGCCCGGGCGCTCGACCGAGACGACCCGCCGGTAGAGCGGCAGCCGGTTCTCGGGAGCGGAGAGCACCTTCGGGTCGAAGAAGGGGAAGGTGATCTTGTAGCCGGTGCAGTAGACGACGAGGTCGATCTCCTCCTCGCTGCCGTCGACGAAGCGGACGGTGCGGCCGCCGGCGAAGCGGTCGATGTTCGGCTTCGCGGTGATGTCTCCGTGGCCGAGCCGGGGCAGCAGCTCCGAAGAGACCGTCGGGTGCGCCTCGAACAGCTTGTGGTCGGGCTTGGGCAGCCCGTATGCGGTGGGGTCGGCGGCGGAGGCGACGCCGAGCGCCCGCATCGCAAAGAACCGCTGCACCGCCAGCGGCGTCATCGCGGTGATCGGGTTGGCGAGCTCATCGATCGGCTTGCCGTTGATGTACTTGGGGATCACATAGGCGCCGCGGCGGGTCGCGAGGAAGGTTTTCTCGCCGATCCGGGAGGACTCGACGGCAATGTCGGTGGCGGAATTGCCGAGGCCAAGGACGAGGACCCGCTTGCCGCGGAGAACATCGGGCTCCCGGTAGTGGTGGGCGTGGATCTGCTCCCCCTCGAACTGCTCAAAGCCGGGGAAGGCGGGTTCGGGCAAGCGCGGGTCCCAGTGGTGCCCGTTGGCGACCAGCACCGCGCGGTAGCGCCCGGTGTGCTCATTCCCCTCAGGCCCCTTCGTCGTCACCGTCCAGGCGCCGTCGGCGGGCTCGACCTTCAGCACCTCGGTGCGGAAGCTGATCTTCTCCCGCAGCCCGAAGTGGTCGGCGAATTCGTCGAAATAGGCCGCCATCTGGAAGTGGTCGGGATAGTCGGGAAAGTGGTCGGGCATCGGCAGCGACTTGAAGGCCATCACCCGGCGCGAAGTGTTGATGTGCAGCGAGCGGTAGGCGGACGACATCCCGTTGTCGTTTTCGTAGCGCCAGTTGCCGCCGATGTGCGACCCCTTCTCGAAGCAGTCGAAGGGGATCCCCCGCGAGCCCAGCACTTGGGCGGCGACGATGCCGGAGCTGCCGGCGCCGATGATGCATACCTTCTCGGCCGAGTCCATGGCCGCGAAATCTACCGGACTGGCCAGCTGGCCAGTTTTCTAGGCCAGAAGGGCGGCCTCAGATGCAGAGAGGCCGAGGGTGGTGGTCCCTCGGCCTTTCTGCATGACTCGCAAACTCAAGAAAGGAAGTACCTCAGATGTAGTACTCACTTACCCACTTCTGAGGAAATCCACACTTCCTTATTTGGGCTCCTCGGAGGTGGACTCGATCTCCTGGGCCAGCTCCTCCAGCTCCTCCGCGAAGGAGGTGCCGAAGCCCTCGGCCGGAGCCTCGACCCCGTCGACTCCGAGTTCAGCGGCCAGCTCGTCTTCTTCGAGCAGGTCGTCGCCCGGAGGCTCGATCGGTTCGGCCGGCTCGATCGCGACCGTCCGGTAGTGCTTGAGGCCGGTCGCGGCCGGGATCAGCTTGCCGATGATCACGTTCTCCTTCAAGCCGACGAGGCGATCCCGTTTGCCCTCGAGGGCAGCGTCGGTGAGCACCTTGGTCGTCTCCTGGAAGGAGGCCGCCGAGAGGAAGGACTCGGTCGCCAGCGAGGCCTTGGTGATCCCGAGGATGACCTCCTCGCCTTTGGCCGGGGTGCCCCCCTCTTCCTTGGTCTTCTTGTTCAGGCGTTTGAGGCTGCCTCGATCTTCGAGCTGGCCCGGAAGCAGGCTGGTCGAGCCCTTCGACTCGATCCGCACCTTCTTAAGCATCTGGCGGGCGATGATCTCGATGTGCTTGTCGTTGATGTCGACGCCCTGGGCGCGGTAGACCTTCTGGACCTCATCGACCAGATAGACCTCGACGTCGGTTCGTCCGCGAATCGCCAGCAGGTCCGCCGGGTATAGCGAGCCCTCGTTCAGCGGCTGGCCGACCTCGACCCGCTCGCCGTCGGCGACGTGGAGCCGGGTCCGCAACGGGAAGCTGTAGGAATGCTCCTCGCCGCTCGACTCGGTGACGATCACTTTCAGCGCTTTGTCGGTTTCTTCGACCGAAACCTTCCCGGCGGCCTCGGCCATCTGCGCCAAGCCCTTCGGTTTGCGCGCCTCGAAGAGCTCGACGATTCGCGGCAGGCCCTGGGTGATGTCCTGGCCCGCCACACCACCGGTGTGGAAGGTCCGCATCGTCAGCTGGGTCCCGGGCTCGCCGATCGACTGAGCCGCAATGATGCCGACCGCGTCGCCGATGTTGACCGTGAAGCCGGTTGCCGGCGCAACGCCGTAGCAGGAGCGGCACACGCCGGACTCGGACTCGCACTTGAGAGCCGAACGGACCGGCACCTTGACCTCTTCGTCGGCGAAGGCCTCGGCGATTTCCTCGACCTCATTGAGGGTGATCTCCTGGTTTCGCTTGAGCAGTTCGCGACCACGTTTGGTCTCGAGCTTTTTCGCCGCCAGGCGGCCGATCAGGTTGTCGTTGAGGGACCCGTCGTCCTTGCGGATGACCATTTCGATGTGGTCTTTGGTCTTGCAGTCCTCCTCGCGGACGATCACGTCCTGGGCGACGTCGACCAGGCGCCGGGTCAGGTACCCGGAGTCGGCCGTCCGCAGGGCGGTGTCGGCGAGCCCCTTTCGGGCCCCGTGGGTGGAGATGAAGTACTCGAGGACCGAGAGGCCCTCCATGAAGTTGGCCTTGATCGGCCGCTCGATGATCTCCCCTTTCGGGTTGGCCATCAGGCCGCGCATCCCGGCCAGCTGGCGGATCTGTTTGAACGATCCGCGAGCGCCCGAGTTGGCCATCATGAAGATCGGGTTCAGCGTGTCGAGGTTGTCCTCCATCGCCTGCGCGACCTCGTCGGTGGCCCGATTCCAGTGCGCCGTCACAGCCTCGTGACGCTCCTCGGCGGTGATATAGCCTTCGTCGTACTGGCCCTGGATCGCTTCGGTCTCTTTCTCGTAGCGATCGAGGATTTCCGGCTTCTCCGGCGGCGAGACGACGTTGTTCTTCGAGACCGTGATCCCGGCCTGGCTCGCGTAGTGGAAGCCCAGATCCTTGAAGGCGTCGAGGACCTGTGAGACCGCCGGCGCGCCGTAGGCCTCGACCAGGTCGGACACCATCTGGTTGATGTCCTTCTTCTTCAGCGAGAAGTTGACGAACTCGAACTGCTCCGGATCGAAGTCGTCTTCCAGAGCTTCGGCGAGGGCGCGCTCGATCTTCTCGTTGAAGATGATCCGCCCGACCGTGGTCAGGAAGTGGCCGCGGCCGGCCCGGCGGTACTCCGCCTGGTCGTGCAGTTTGCAGCCGCCGTTCTCGTAGACGAGCTCGGCCTCCTGCGAGGAGCGGAACACCTTGACGTTGGGGCCCGAGCCGTTCGTGCCCTTGCCGGCCTTCAGCTGCTCGTCGATCTTCGCCAGCTCATCCGCTTCCGGGCCATAGGTCAGGTAGTAGATGCCGAGCACCATGTCCTGGGTCGGGGTCGCCAGCGGCGCCCCGTGAGCCGGGGAGAGGATGTTGTTGGCGGAGAGCATGAGGATCCTGGCCTCGGCCTGCGCCTCCGCCGAGAGCGGCACGTGTACCGCCATCTGATCGCCGTCGAAGTCAGCGTTGAAGGCGTGGCAGACCAGGGGGTGAACCTGGATCGCCTTGCCCTCGACGAGGACCGGTTCGAAGGCCTGGATGCCGAGACGGTGCAGGGTCGGCGCCCGGTTCAGCAGGACGGGGTGCTCGTGGATGACTTCCTCCAGCACGTCCCAGACCTCCGGGATCATCGACTCGACCATCTTCTTCGCGGCCTTGATGTTCTGGACCGCTTTGCGCTCGACCAGCTGGGCCATGATGAACGGCTTGAAGAGCTCCAGCGCCATCAACTTGGGCAGGCCGCACTGGTGCAGCCGCAGGCTCGGGCCGGAGACGATCACCGAGCGGCCGGAGTAGTCGACGCGCTTGCCGAGCAGGTTCTGGCGGAAGCGGCCCTGCTTCCCCTTCAGCATGTCGGAGAGCGACTTCAGCGGACGGTTGCCGGGGCCCGTCACCGGGCGGCCGCGGCGGCCGTTGTCGAAGAGGGCGTCGACCGCCTCCTGCAGCATCCGCTTCTCGTTGTTGACGATGATCTCGGGGGCGCCGAGGTCGAGTAGCCTTTTCAGCCGGTTGTTGCGGTTGATCACCCGGCGGTAGAGGTCGTTGAGGTCGGAGGTCGCGAAGCGCCCACCGTCCAGCTGCACCATCGGCCGCAGCTCCGGCGGAATCACCGGCACCGCGTCGAGGATCATCCAGTCCGGCTTGTTGTCGGAGTTGTGGAAGGCGCTCGCGACTTTCAGCCGCTTCACCGCGCGGGCCTGTTTCTGGCCTTTGGAGCTGTTGATCGTCTGCTCCAGCTCCTCGATTTCAGCCTCGAGGTCGACCTGTTCAAGCAGGTCGCGCACCGCTTCGGCACCCATGCCGCCGCGGAAGTACTCGCCCCAGCCGAACGGGGACCCGAACCGATCCTTGAGCTCACGGAAGACCGTCTCGTCGTTGATGACGTCCTTCGGCTTCATCTCCGTGAAGATCTTCCAGACCTCTTGCATCCGCTCCGCGGCCTCTTCGAGGTAGGCCTCGGTGTCTGAGATCTCGGCGTCGAACTGTTTGCGCAGTTCTTTGATCATTTTCGCCCGGTCGTCGTCTTTGAGCTTCCGCAGCTGCGCCGCGGTCAGTTTCAGAGAGTCAGCCCAGATGTGGTCTTCGTCGTCGAACTTGTCCTGGGCACCGCCCTCGAGGTACTTGATCCGGCGCTCGAGGGACTCGCTCAGCTCCTGCGTCCGTTTCTGTTTTTCGGACTCGTAGGAGTCGGAGACTTTTTTGACCTCTTTCTCCAGTTTCCCGATGTCCTTGTCACGGGCCTCCACATCGACCCAGGTGACCATCGAGGCGGCGAAGTAGAGAACCTTCTCCAGCTCTTTCGGAGCCATGTCGATCAGGTAGCCGATCCGGCTCGGGACGCCCTTGAAGAACCAGATGTGGGAGACGGGGGAGGCGAGGTCGACGTGGCCCATCCGTTCACGGCGGACCTTCGAGCGCGTGACCTCAACGCCACAGCGCTCGCAGACGATGCCCTTGTAGCGGACCCGCTTGTACTTGCCGCAGTAGCACTCCCAGTCCTTCGTCGGACCGAAGATGCGCTCGCAGAACAGGCCGTCCTTCTCCGGCTTGAGCGTCCGGTAGTTGATGGTCTCCGGCTTCGTGACCTCGCCCGAGGACCACGACCGGATCTGCTTGGACGACGCCAGGCCGATCTCGATGGCGTCGAAGTTGTTGATGTCGATCAAAGCGATGCTTTCGTTCGAATCTGAATCTTGGTCGTGATGCTCGGGCTACTCGGCGGCCGGGGCGTCGTCGTCGAGGACG
>JBJMKN010000077.1:0-6123 GCA_045805765.1 Solirubrobacterales bacterium | reverse complement strand
CTCCTTCCTCGCTGGTAAGGCATTTATCGAGTACCGGCGCCGGGATGGCGCCAAGCGATCCCCGCTGCCCGATTTCTTCATCGGTGCGCATGCGGCGGTAGAGGGCTTGCGGCTGCTCACTCGGGACCCCAGCCGCTATCGCACCTACTTTCCCAGCGTGGAGCTGATCTCACCCGGATAGGCGTCGCTAGGCTCCGTCCCATGTGCGGGCGCTTTACGGTCACCAACAAAGACACGAAGACGATTGCGGACCGCTTCCAGGCGGAGCTGGAGAAGGCGCTGGAGCGCGGCGGCGACGGTGAGAAGCCGGCCCCGAGCAAGGAGCGGGCGAAGAAGTTGGAAGCGGGCCTCGGTCGCTTCAACGTGGCGCCGACGCAGGAGATTCTCACCGTGCGGGCCTCGCCCGACCCGGACGAGGCCGAGGCCGGCGAGCGCGAGCTGCGGCTGATGCGCTGGGGGCTGATCCCGCGCTGGGCCAAGGACCTCAAGGTCGGCTACAAGATGATCAACGCCAAAGCCGAGAACCTGACCTCCAGTCGCGCCTACGGGCCGCTGGTCGGCAAGTACCGGCACCGCTGTTTGATCGTCGCCGACGGCTTCTACGAGTGGATGAAGGCCGAGGACCCGAAGCAGCCGCGCCAGCCCTGGCACTTCCAGGTCGACGGCGGGGAGCCGTTCGCCTTCGCCGGCCTCTGCACGCGCAAGGAGTGGGCCGACCCCGAGGATCGCGGCTACGACGACGGCTACCTCTACACCTGCACCCTGGTGACGACGACGCCGAACGAGGTGGTGGCGCCGGTCCACAACCGGATGCCGGCGATCCTCCCCAGCCCCGAGGCCGAGGCGGCCTGGCTCGACCCGAAGCTGAGCGCCGAGGACGCGGTCGAGATGTGCGGGCCGCTCGAGGCGCGGCGGATGTCGAGCGCGCCTGCCAATCCCGCTTTGAACAAGGTCGGGAAAGGGATGGCGGAAGGGCCGGAGCTGCTGGTGGCGCCGCAGGAGAGCTTGGACGTCTAAGGAGGGCTCAGCCCTCGTCGCCCGCTTCGGCTTCCTTTTCCTCTTCGGCCTCTTCGCGTTCTTCGGCTTTCAGCTCTTCGGCTTCTTCGTCGATCGGCGGCGAGCGGTCGGGCAGGGCGGCCTCGGTGGTCGCCGTCACCTTGCCGGCGCTCGTTTCCAGCGTGCAGCCGATCTGGGCCGAGGGGACGTCGGTCGTCCGCCAGACCGTGAAGAAGGGGAGGACGAGGTCCTTCTTCGGCTTGCCGGCGACGAAGTATTTGATCCGCTCTTCGCCGATCACGAACTCCGGCCATTCGACCTTGACGCCCTGTTCGGTGGTGAACCGCCGCGGCCGGTCGGGGACTTCCAGGGAAGCGAGTTCGCCACCGTGGGAGCTGAAGTCCATCAGCACCGTTTCCGGCACTTCCTGGCTGTAGATGCCGTCTTCGGAGGAGCGTGGGTAGGTGGCCCGTAGGTCGCCGCCGCTCTGGGCGACTTCGGTGCCTTTCGGGGCTTTGATCCGGCAGAGGATGCGGCCGCCGCCGATCGGGGAGCCGGCGGAGACGGTCAGCGACGAGCCGACGATGTAGAGGGAGTAGCCGCTGACGTTGGTGCCGGTGGCGCGGATGTTGGTGTCGGTCAGCCGCATCGTGCCGTTGCCGCCAGGGACCGGGACCGCCTTGGAGCCCGCGCCCTCGGCGCTCTGCACCCATTCCAGGCTCGCCGCTTCACCCTCGCCCTTGCCGGTGCTGGCCAGCGCCGCGATCACACAGGCGACGAGCCCGACCGCGATCACGATCAGGGCCCCGCGAGGGGGCCGGCCGGCAGCGGCGGGTCCTTGGGGGGCATCTGCCACAGCGCGACAGTATTGGAATTCAGCCCGAATTCGCCTCGCTGCGATACCTCGACCGCCTTCGTGGGTACGTTCCCCCCATGGCAGGCAAAGTCACGCGGCTGAACAGGGCTGCGCCGAAGCCGCGAGCGGTGGAGGTCCACGGGCAGCCGATGAACTTCATCGAAGCTGGCTCCGGCCCTGTCCTGCTGCTGATCCACGGCATGGCCGGGACCTGCGCCAACTGGGAAGCGGTGATCGAGCCGCTGGCGATCCACCACACCGTGATCGCCCCGGATTTCCCGGGCCACGGCTCCTCGGCGCCCGGCGGCGGCGACTACTCCGTCGGCGCCCTCGCCAGCGTCCTCCGCGACCTGCTGCTGACGCTGGGGCACGAGCGGGCGACGCTCGTCGGCCACTCGCTCGGCGGCGGCGTCGCGATGCAGTTCACCTACCAGTTCCCGGAGATGGTCGAGCGGCTGGTGCTCGTCTCCAGCGGCGGCCTCGGGCCGGACGTTAGCCCGATCCTGCGGGCGGCGGCCCTGCCGGGGGCAGAGCTCTTCATCTCGGCGACGGCCGGGGTCGGAACCCGGATCGGCTCGGTGGTCGGGCGTGGCCTCGGCCTCGTCGGCCTGCGCCCCAACGCCGACGTCGCCGAAGTCACCCGCGGCTATGCGACCCTCACCGACCCCGAGCGCCGCAAAGCCTTCGTCGCCACCCTCCGCTCGGTCGTCGGCATGGAGGGCCAGCGCGTCGCCGCCCTCGACAAGCTCTACCTCGCCGACACCCTGCCGGTCCTCATTGTCTGGGGCGAAAACGACCCGATCATCCCCGTCGACCACGGCCGCGAGGCCCACGCCCAGCTGCCCAGCAGCCAGCTCGAGATCTTCGAGAACACCGGCCACATCCCCCAGCAAGAGCGCCCCGGCCGCTTCATCGCCGTCCTCGAACGCTTCCTCGCCGAAACCGACCCGGCAGAGTTCGACCGCGAAGAATGGCTGGCGCGGTTCAAGGCCGCTGAGAACTAGCCGTGTCGAGTTTTTCTCCCATAGCGAGACAAACTCGACAACTCGGAAGCACGCTTCTTCGAGCGGTCGCCCTCCCGAATCATGAGCCGGATTCGGAAACGGCAGTTCGACTCCTGGCCCGCCCGGACTTGAACCGGGAACCTCCCACTTCGCGGGGTGGGCGCTCTATCCGTTGAGCTACAGGCGGGCAAGGAGTCACTCCCAATTCTACGCGGCGCGAGCTGCTCCAACCGGGGATGAGGCGACCCATATGGCCGCCTCGCCCGGTTTTTGATCACCGGCTCGTCTCAACCGGGTGGTGGATATGGATCGTGCGCAGGGCGGATCGTGTCCTTCTGTCGAATCTGACCGCCGCGACCCTGAACGACCAGCTCGCCACCCCCACCATTTTCGAGGTAGCCACGCGCTGCGTCGATGGCCTCGCCTTGAGTTCCGTGCAATGAACTCGCCCGCGAGGCATCCGGGTCCTGCACCTTCCAACCGCCATCGCCGTCCGGCGAGACGAACCTGCTGTTAGGCGTACTCATACCCCTAGCCTGACGCTCTGGTCGGACGAACAGGCGTTCGCTGTCCAACAGTCATGGCTGCGCCCTCCCTAGGCAGCGCGGGAGCCAATCCAGGCTCCTGCGGACTCAGCAGGCATCTTCCGCTCCTGTTGAAACTCGTCTAAGACCTGATCGGGCTCCCCCTCCGCGACTGCCTCGATCAGTTGCTTTTGCCAGCGTCCGTGGAATCGGCCCACTTGCCGTGCTCGAAGGTGAAAGCGTTTGGCCATCGCTCGCTTCGCGCGGCGGGCGTGCGCCCTGTCAATAGCGAAGGAGTCAATCCTGTTGAAGGCCAGTTCATATGCGGCCCATAGACCCAGCAGGTAGATAAACGGGAGGCTCAGGAGCGTCATCCAGACCGGCAATGCGACTTTGCGTGCGAGTTGGGCAAGGTTGAGCTGATCTGGATCTGCGATCAAGCTGACAGCGACGAATGCGAGTAAGGCCAACCCGATCACGGCTACTACGACATCGATCAACATCTTGCCCGGTGCAAACTCCTCTTTGCCTTCCGCGAAAACCTGCAGCGCGACTAGAGCCGTGATCAGCGGTAAGAAAAAGATCTCAACCCAGAGCGGCATAACCACCAGATTGACTGCGACCTCGGCCAACAGGCTCAAGGTCAGAACTCGCCTCGCCATCTGACGCAACGAACCTTCTCCCGTGGAAAGCTTGGCAGCGCCGAAGTAGAGGACAAAACCCGTCGCCAAGAACCAGTAGACGCTCTCATTGACCAACGAGCTTTCCCAAAGGCCGACTCGAGCCGCGATCCAGGCGCAGCCAGCGATCCAGAGCACGAACCCACCAAGCGTCAGCAAGATCTTCGGCTGCACCAAGGAGCGCACGATGCCAGTCAGCGATTGCCGGATCTCCGTGCGCTTCAGCATCCAAACCAAAGCAACGCCCAACCAAACCAGCATCGCAATTTCGCGGTTGTTCAGTTCCACGGGCAGCCCCGTCTACTTCTGCTCATGCAGCCAGGTTCTCTCCGTGGGCGGCGGAATCCACGCTTCTCCACCTAGACGAAAAGCGTGAACCGGCCAGGAACACGCCGCTTGAAATGGCTTCCGAAGAAACGCGCCCGACAGGATTCGAACCTGTGGCCTACAGCTCCGGAGGCTGTCGCTCTATCCAGCTGAGCTACGGGCGCGTGTCCGCAGCTTAGTCGCTGCCGCGGTGGACCGATCGCTCCTGCATGCTGTCCGGCCGCAGACATAACATTACGCATGTGAAGACTGCAACCAAGGGCAATGAGGCTGAGGCGATGATCATGGCTGCGCTTGTGGCAAGAGGCTTCAACGTCCTCGTTCCATGGGGTGGAGGGCAACCCTACGACCTTGGCGTTGATTTGGGTGGATCAGATCTCTTGAAGGTTCAGTGCAAGACCGGCTGGTCGGAAAAGAGCTGCATCACCTTCAACACCCGCTCGACTGACCATGGTCAAGGAAGCGTTCGTACGTAGGGCTAGCGCACATATTTGGCGTCTACTTTGCTCCCCTCAGATCCGTGTATTTGGTGCCCTTGGATGTCGTTGGCAATTTTCGGGCCTATCTACGGCTTGAGCCTGCTCGTAATAACCAGCGGCGCAAGATCAACTTCGCTTCTGATTTCGAGATCGATCGCTGGACCTTCAAGTCTCTTTGTGAAGTACAGGAAAAGGCGGCATTCACGCCGGAGCCTGAACTGAACTTCGCGTAGGCTCGCCGCCGATGGATTTGGCGGTTACTTTTCTCGGCACCGGCGGCTCCGTGCCCTCGGCGCGGCGCTCTACCGCGAGCGTCTTGGTTGCGCGTGGGGGAGAGCGGTTGCTGTTCGACTGCGGGGAAGGGACGCAGCGGCAGATGCAGCGGTCGCTGGGGCTGGTGCAGGCCGATGCGATCTACCTGACGCACTTTCATGCCGACCACGTTTTGGGGCTGCCCGGGCTGCTGAAGACCTATGACCTGACCGACCGGCGGGTGCCGCTGAAGGTCTACGGGCCGCCCGGCCTGACCGACCTCTTCCAGGTCTTCTCGCCCTTCCTCGGCCGCCTCAAGTACACGCTCGACCTGATCGAGCTGGCGCCGGGCCAAGCCGTCGAGCACGACGAATACGAGGTGCGGCCGTTCGAAGCCAAACACGGCTCCCGCGCCAACGGCTACGCGATCGTCGAGGCCGAGCGGCCGGGACGCTTCGATCCCGCCGCCGCAGCCGCAGCCGGAGTTCCCGAAGGGCCCGCCTATGCGGCGCTGCAGCGGGGCGAGACCGTCGAGGCCGATGCCGGCCCGGTCACGCCTGACCGGGTAATGGGACCGAGCCGCCAGGGCCGCACGATCGTCATCACCGGCGACACCGCCCCGGGCCCGGCCACCGTTTCCGCCGCGGCCGACGCCGACCTCCTCATCCACGACGCCTCCTTCGCCGAGGAGGAGGCCCAGCGAGGCGCCGAAACCGGCCACTCGACCCTCGGCCAGGCAGCCGCCGTAGCCGCCGAGGCCCACGTAAGGCTCCTCGCCCTAGTCCACATCTCCTCCCGCTACCACGTCGGCAAGGTGATCGAGGAGGCAAAAGCCGTCTTCGAGCCAGTAGTAGCCCCCAAAGACTTCGACGTCATCGAACTCCCTTTTCCCGAGCGAGGTGAGCCACAACTCATCCCGAACGGAGCCGTGGATCGAGGCCAGGCCGGGTAGGACCACGCCGGACCCACCCCGCAGTTGTCCGCCGAGGTCCAACCCCGCCAGGC
>JBJMKN010000076.1:0-18212 GCA_045805765.1 Solirubrobacterales bacterium | reverse complement strand
AATCGACCCGGAGCTGGTCACCGATGTCTACCTCGGCGCTGCGAACCAGGCGGGAGAGGACAACCGCGACGTGGCCCGCATGGCGGCCCTGCTCGCGGGGCTCCCACACTCGGTTCCCGGCGCCACGGTGAACCGCCTCTGCGCCTCCGGCCTCGAGGCGGTCAACCAGGCCGCCCGCGCCGTCAAGCTGGGCGAGGGGGACCTCTACCTGGCGGGCGGGGTCGAGTCGATGAGCCGCGCGCCCTGGGTGGTGGCGAAGCCGGAGCGGAGCCTGCCGCGCGGCGAGCAGACGATGCACGACACCACCCTCGGCTGGCGTCTCGTCAACCCGCGCATGCAGGAGCTGGGCGTTTCCACCGAGGCGATGGGCGAGACGGCGGAGAACGTCGCGGAGCGCTACGGGATCTCCCGCGAGGACCAGGACGCGTTCGCGCTGCGCAGCCACGAGCGCGCCGTCGCCGCCGCGGCCGAGGGCCGCTTCGCCGAGGAGATCGTGCCGGTCGAGGCGCCGGCCGGCCGGGAGGCCCGGGTCGTCGATGCGGACGAGGGCCCGCGCCCCGACGCCTCCCTGGAGCGGCTCGCGGCGCTGCGGCCGGTCTTCCGCGAGGGGGGCACCGTGACGGCCGGAAACGCCTCGACGCTCAACGACGGCGCCGCCTGCCTCGTCATCGCCTCGGAGCGCGGCGCCCAGCGGCTCGGCGCCGAGCCGCTGGCGCGGATCGTCTCCTTCGGCGTGGCCGGCGTCGACCCGGCGGTGATGGGAGTCGGGCCGGTGGAGGCGGTGCCGCGGGCGCTCGCGGCGGCGGGCATCGGCGCCGGTGACCTCGACCTGGTCGAGCTGAACGAGGCCTTCGCCTCGCAGGTCCTCGCCTGCTCCCGGGAGCTCGGCCTCGACGAGGAGCGCCTCAACGTCAACGGGGGCGCGATCGCGCTCGGCCATCCGCTCGGCTGCTCGGGCGCGCGGCTGATGACCACGCTGGTGCGGGAGCTGCGCCGGCGCGGGGGCCGCTATGGGCTGGCGACCCTCTGCGTCGGCGTCGGCCAGGGCCTGGCGACGGTGATCGAGGCGGCCTAGGTAGCCTCGCGCGGCGATGACGGCGAGCGAGCTGGCAAGCGTTGACGGGGCAATCACGCCCACGGCCGAAGCGGTGGTGCCGCTGCAGGACGATGGGCTCTACCGCGGCGACGGCGCCTTCGAGGTGATCCGCCTCTACCGGGGCAAGCCCTTCGCCCTCGTCGACCACCTCGACCGCCTCGAGCGCTCCGGCGCGTCGATTGAGCTGAGCTTCGACCGCCCTTCGCTGGAGCAGGAGATCGCTGCGCTGCTGGCGCAGGCCGGCCCGGTCGAAGGCCAGATGCGGCTGATCGTCACCCGAGGCGGCCGCCGCATCGCCGCCACCGAGCCGATCCCACCCCACCCCGAGACCGTCAGCCTGCAGTCGGTCACCTACTGCCCGACGGTGATCCTCAACGGGGTCAAGTCGCTCTCCTACGCCGCCAACATGCAGGCGACCCGGGTCGCCAAAGGCCAGGGAGCCGACGAGGCGGTCCTGATCCGGCCCGACGGGAACGTGCTGGAGCCGCCGACCTCCTCGGTCTTCTGGGTCTCCCCCGAGGGCGAGCTGCGGACGCCGGCGCTCGACGACGGCGTGCTCGAGTCGATCACCCGCGACCGGATGATCAAGGCGCTCGAGGTCAGCGAGGGAACCTGGCATATCGACGACCTGCGCGGCGCCCAGGAGGCCTTCCTCGCCTCGACCACGCGGGAGATCCAGGCGGTCTCCTCCGTCGACGGCCGCGTCTTCCCCGCCGCCCCGGGGCCGCGGACGCAGGAAGCGCAGGCGGCCTTCGCCGAGACCCTCGGCAAAGAGCTGCAGGAGCTTTAGAGGTGGACTTCACCTACAGCGACGAGCAGAAGCTGATCCGCGAGGCGGCGCGCGAATTCGCCGAGCGGGAGATCCTGCCGAACATCCGCGACAACGACCGCGAGGGCCGCTTCGACCGCGAGCTGGCGCGGAAGCTGGGTGAGATCGGCTTCCTCGGCGCTCCGGTTGCCGAAGAGTACGGCGGCCGCGGGCTCGACTACGTCAGCTACGGGCTGATCGCCGAGGAGATCGGCCGCGCTGACTCCTCGGCCCGCACCGTCGTCTCCGTCTGCACCTCGCTGGTCGGCGGCCCGATCGAGAAGTGGGGAACCGAGGAGCAGAAGCGCAAGTGGCTGCCGCGGCTCTGCTCCGGCGAGGGCCTCGGCTGCTTTGGCCTGACCGAGCCCGACACCGGCTCCGACGCCGCCAACCTCCGCACCCGCGCCAGGAAGACCGAGAACGGCTGGTCGATCAGCGGCCAGAAGATGTGGATCAGCCTCGGAAACGTCTCCGACTTCGCCCTGATCTTCGCCCAGACCGACCCGGCACAGAAGCACCGCGGCCTCGCTGCCTTCATCGTCCCGACCGACAGCGACGGCTTCACGACCCAGGAGATCCACGGCAAGCTCGGTCTGCGCTCCTCCGACACCGCCGAAATCTCCCTCGACGAGGTCGAGGTCGGCGAGGACGCGATGCTCGGCGAAGTCGGCGACGGCTTCAAGGTGGCGATGAGCGCGCTGGAAAACGGCCGCTACAGCGTCGCCGCCGGCTGCGTCGGGATCTGCGAAGGCTGCGTGCGGTCTTCTGTCGAGTACGCGAAGGAGCGCAAGCAGTTCGGCGTCCCCCTCGCCCGCTTCCAGCTCGTCCAGGAGATGATCTCGGACATGATCCTGAAGCGGGACGCGAGCCGGATGCTCGTCCTCCGCGCCGGTCTCTTAAAGGACGAAAAGGTGCCGAACGCAACCGAGACCTCGGTCGCCAAGCTCTACGCCACCGAGGCCGCGGTCGAGTGCGCGAACCTGGCAATCCAGGTCCACGGCGGCTCCGGCTACGTCGACGACTACCCGGTCGAGCGCTACCTGCGCGACGCCCGCGTCACCACCCTCTACGAGGGGACCTCGCAGATCCAGAAGCTGATCATCGGCCGCGCCGCGACCGGAATCAACGCGATGCTCCCCCTGCAGGAGTCCTGACCTTGGCCCTGGTCGAGGTCTCGATCGACGACTTCCACGTCGCTCTCGTACGGCTGAACCGCCCCGAGGCCCGAAACGCTCTTTCGCCGGAGATGCGCGAGGAGCTCGCCGCGAGCCTCGAGCGCCTCGATGCCGACCCGGAGGTGCGCTGCATCGTCATCGCCGGCGCCGACGAGTACTTCGCCGCCGGCGCCGACATCAAGGCGATGGCGGAGCGGCCGGTGGACGTCGCGCCGGACCCGAAGGGGATCGAGTTCTGGGCCCGGCTGACCGCGATCGGAACGCCGACGATCGCCGCCGTCTCCGGCTACGCCTTCGGCGGCGGCTGCGAGCTGGCGCTCGCCTGCGACATGATCGTCTGCGACGAGAAGACCCGCTTCGGCCAGCCCGAGATCACGCTGGGGATCATCCCGGGCGGCGGCGGGACCCAGCGCCTCGCCCGCGCGATCGGCAAGCAGCGGGCGATGGAGTACGTCCTCACCGGGCGCCGCTGGGACGCCAGGACCGCGGAGCGCTGGGGGCTCGTCAACAAGGTCGTTGGCAAAGGCACCTGGCTGACCGAGGCGATTGAGCTCGCTCGGATCATCGCCGAGCGGCCGCCGCTGGCGCTGCGGCTGGCAAAACAGGCGGTGTTGGCGGCGCAGGAGACGAGCCTCGCCGAGGGCCTGCGGGCCGAGCGCGCGCTGTTCGACCAAGCGATGGCGACCGAGGACCGGGTCGAGGGCATGAATGCCTTCCTGGAGAAACGCGAGCCCCGCTTCCAGGGCCGGTGAAGGTCACCCGCGTAGGCGTCGTCGGCGCCGGCACGATGGGCCGCGGGATCGCCCAGCTCGCCGCGCTCGGCGGTTACGAGACGGCCCTCTACGACGTCGCCCCGGATCTGGCCGAGGCAGGTGCAGGTGCCTTGCGCGAAGCCCTCGAGAAAGGCGCGGCGCGGGGGCGCTGGAGCGAGGATGAGGCGCGGGCGGCGTCGGCGCGGGTCCAGGCGACGGCAGAGCTTGAGGAGCTGGCGGGGTGCGAGCTGGTGATCGAGGCGGCGCCCGAGAAGCTCGAGCTGAAGCGGCAGATCTTCAGCGACGTCGCCGAGGTGACGGGGCCCGACGCGGTCTTCGCCAGCAACACCTCCTCCCTGCGGATCGGCGACATCGCGACCGGAGTGCCGCACCCAGAGCGGGTCGTCGGCATGCACTTCTTCAACCCGCCGCCGCTGATGAAGCTGGTCGAGGTGGTGGCCGCCAAGGCCTCCGCCGAGGAGGCGCTGGCGGCGACCACCGCGGTCGCGGAGCGGATGGGCCGCACCCCGATCCGCGCCAAGGACAGCCCCGGCTTCGTCGCCAACCGCCTCGCCCGACCGTTCTCGCTGGAGTCGCTGCGGATGCTCGGCGACGGCGTCGCCGACGCGGCGACGATCGACCGCGTCGTCCGCCTCGGCGGCGGCTTCCGGATGGGCCCGTTCGAGCTGCTCGACCTGATCGGCCTCGACGTCAACCTCGAAATCGCCCGCTCCTTCTTCGCCCAGGGCGGCGAGCCGGAGCGCTGGCGCCCGAGCCCGATCCAGGAACAGCTCGTCGCCGAAGGCCGCTTCGGCCGCAAGAGCGGACGTGGCTACCACGACTACGGCGAGGAGCGACAGCCCGACCCGGACCTCGGGATCGCCGCTCCCACCCTCGACCGCGGGCAGCTGGCAAAGATCGACCCGGCTGCGGAGCACATCCTCAGCCGCCTCTTCGCCCAGATCGCCAACGAGGCCGCCTTCGCCCTCGAAGAGGAAGTCGCCTCACCCCAGGACATGGAGACGGCGATGAAGCTCGGCTTCAACTGGCCCCTTGGGCCGCTCGGCTTCGCCGAGCTGATCGGTCCCGACCGCGCCGCCGACCTGCTGGAAGAGCTGCAGGCCGAGAAAGGCGAGGCCTACGCGCCCTCGCCTTTGCTCAGGCGCATCATCAGCTCGTCGACGTAGCACCAGCTCCAGTCTTCGCCCGGCTCGGCCGAGCGGATGATCGGGTGGCCGGTGTCCTGGTGGTGGGCAGTGGCGTGCTTGCCGATCGAGTTGTCGCAGCAGCCGACGTGGCCGCAGGTCTGGCACATCCGCAGGTGGACCCAGTTCATCCCCATCGCCAGGCACTCCTCGCAACCCTCGACCCCCTCGGGCAGATCGAGGTAGGTGACCGAGTCGAGATGGGAGCAGGAAGAGCTCACTCGCCCAAGATATACCGGAGCCGGTTGCGAAAATCCCCTTTACTCAACTAGTGGGGTCGAGAACTGGGGTCAGGAGCCGGTGGCGATCTCAGCCGGCTCGCCGCCCGGCATCCAATGCGCCTCGACCGGGACGTCGGCGTCGCGTAGGTAGCGCTCGGCGTCGAGGGCGCCCATGCAGCCGGTGCCGGCGGCCGTCACGGCCTGGCGATAGGTGTGGTCGACGACGTCGCCGACGGCGAAGACACCACCGAGGTTGGTCCGGGTCGATCCGGCCTCGGTGACGATGTAGCCGTCCTCGTCGGTGTCGACCTGGCCCTTGACGATCTCCGATTTCGGCACGTGGCCAATCGCGACGAAGGCGCCGTCGGTCGCCAGCTCCTCCTCCTCGCCGGTCTCGGTGTTGCGGAGGCGGACTTTCTCGAGCTTGCCGCTCTCGCCGGCGAGGAACTCCTCGGCGACGAAGGGCGTCTTCAGGTCGATGTTGTCCTTCTCCTTGGCCCGCTCGAACATGATCTTCGAGGCGCGGAACTCGTCGCGGCGGTTGACGATCGTCAGGTTGCTGGCGAACTTGGAGATGAAGATCGAGTCCTCCATCGCCGAGTCGCCGCCGCCGACGACGATCACCTTCTGGTCTTTGAAGAAGGCTCCGTCGCAGACGCCGCAGGTGGAGACGCCGCGGCCGCCGAGCTCCATCTCGCCGGGGACGCCGAGCCGTTTCGGCTCTGCCCCCATCGCCAGGATCACGGTCTTGGCGCGGTGCTCCTCGTCGCCGAGGAAGACCTTGTGGACGCCGCCGTCGGAGAGCTCCACCCGGTCGACGTCGTCGGTGACGAAGCGCGTCCCGAAGCGCTCGGCCTGGGCGCGGAACTGGGCCATCATCTCCGGGCCCATGATCCCGTCCGGGTAGCCGGGGTAGTTCTCGACGTCGGTCGTGTTCTGCAGCTGGCCACCCCACTGGAAGCCCTCGAAGACGAGAGGCTCGAGGTTGGCGCGCGCGGTGTAGAGCGCAGCCGTGTAGCCGGCCGGCCCACCGCCGACGATGATTACGTCCTCGACCTTCTTCTGCTCTGCCATATCTGCCATTTCTTGCCGCCTGGAGTCTATTACTTTACTTTTTATAGTAGCTCTCTCGGCCCTCGAAGGCAATCGCCGCCTCGACCTCCACCGGCGTCAGCGGGCCGCCGCCGCGATCGATCGGCAAACCGTCCTCTTCCCAGCGGTGGACGGTGTGCCGGAGCTGGAAGAAGGCGAAGATCCCCGGCGGGATCGGCATCCAGAAGGCGACAAGCCGGAAGATCAGGACCGCCGGGAAGACCGTCTCCTCCGGGATCCCGAAGAGGACGAAGGCGCCGATCATCCCGGCGTCGACCGCCCCCACCCCCGCCGGGGCCAGCGGGAAGAGGTTGGCGACCATGCCGAGGAAGAAGCCCTGGACGACAACCGCCAGCGGCACGTGGACCCCGAAGGCGTGGAAGGAGGCCCACAGCACCCCGATGCTGGCCGCCCAGAAGCCGGCGGCGCCGATCACCGCGAGGCCGCCGCGGCGGGGGTGGGCGAAGAGGCCGACGGCGAAGCGGAACCCTTCGCCGAGGGTGGCGGGAACTTTTCCGGCGGCCTCCAGCCAGTGGCGCGAGCGCTCGCCGTGGGCGTAGCGGGCGAGGCGGCGCTCGGCGTCGGGCGGGATCAGGGTGATGAGAACGCCGAGGATCAGCAGCAGCCCGGCGACGCCGGCGGGGATGATCGTCAGCTCGACCGAGCTCTTGCCGTTGAGGACCCCGGTCCGCAGCAGGATTCCGAAGACGATCAGGGCGATCGGATAGAAGGCGTAGTGGAGGGAGACGAAGGCGACCATCCGCCGGGCGACGTCCCGCCTCGACATCCCGGCTTTGCGCAGCGCCCAATAGGTGACGGCGATGCCGCCGGCGCCGCCGGCGGAGAAGAGCAGCGTCCCGGCGACTCCGGCCATGTTGATCTCGTAGGTCTCCTTCCAGCTCAGGCGCAGCGCGTCGCCACCGACCACGGCCTTGAAGAGGGCGATGTAGGTCGCGTAGGCGACGACGTTGAACCCGATCGCGATCGCGATCCAGAGCGGGTCGGCCTCGTCGAGCTTGCCGAGCGCGTCGCCGAGGCCGATCAGCTTCGGGAAGAGGAAGTAGATCGCCCCGAGCAGGAGGAAGACGACGACGACGGTCTGGATCAACCGCCGGGTCGTGAATATCGGCATTTCGGCGACGCGGTTGTTGCCGTTCGCCGAGTCTTCCGGAGACACCCTTGAAAAATTACCCGCTCGCGATCCTCTCCAGACGCTGCAGGGCTCCGTTTACCCCGCGTACGAGGGGTTCTGCGAGCGGCTCGCCCTTGCGCACGGCGGCAACCAGGGCCGCCCCGGCGAGAAGATCGGTGACGTAGTGCTCGCCGAGGTAGACGAGGGCGAACCCGAGGGTGCCGGCGTATCCCCAGGCCAGACGGCCCTCGACCTTGCTTGCTTCGGAGAGCGCCAGCGCCGCCTGCAGCGAGGTCGCGAAGTGGAGCGAGGGCATCGCCGCCCAGGGGTTGCCGCCGAGGGCGTCGTAGAGGCGCTCCCAGGCCCGGCCCCAGGTCGGTTCGCCGACCTCGACCATGATCCGCCGCACCTCTTCCCCGGTCAGCCCCTGCTCGGCGGCCCACCAAGGGGGCGCGGTCGGGACCGCGAAATAGGCGACGCAGCCGAGGTCGAAGACAGCGGCCATCTGCCGCGCCGCCCGCGGGAAGCGCTCGTTGTGGCGGACGAGGATCAGGGCGAGCGAGAGGTAGGGCTCGATGAACCAGAGCCAGTGGGTCCAGGTGAGGACCTTGTTGACGACTCCGACCCCCGGCAGCCGTGAGAACGCGCGTTGGAGGCGGGCGTTGGGAAGCCGCCCGGCGCCGATGATCTTGTCGCTGCGGATCGGATAGCGGCTGCGGAGGCGGGAGCGGAGGCGCTCCGGGTCGTCGTAGGGCAGCTCGTGGGCGACGGTGAAGGCCCACATCTGCAGCGCGAAGAGGGCGACGTCACGGCGCTTGGAGCGGGGACACAGCACCGCCAGCGCCAGCGGGGCGACGGCGACGGTGCCGACCGTGACCGGGGTCGGGACCCGCAGGCGACGGCGCAGGAGGGGCACCGCGAACGCCGCGGCGATCGCCCCGGCTGCGCTGGCGCGCACCGCTAGGCGAAGCCCATTCGATGGCCGCGAGCGCCTCATCATGAGGAGCGCGAGTATAGGTCCGGCACCCGCGGCTCTCCCCAAGACAACGCGGGAGGGCGCGGCGCCGCCGCACGTGAATAGAATGGCCGCGCTTTGGCGCCTCACTCTCCTGGCACTGACCAGATCGACAACCTGCTCTGGATCGGCTTCGTCGCCGCCGCGATCCTGATGATCGCGATCACCGGTGCGCTGCTCTACGTCGCCCGCCGCTACCGCAGCGAGCGCGGGGCCGAGCCGCGCCAGCTTCTCTCCGGCCGTGGGCTCCAGTTCCGGGTCGCCGGGGTGCTGACGATCTTCGCCACGCTTCTCTTCATCCTTGGCGTCGTCTTCACCGACAACGCCCGCGAAAAGCCCTCGACGGGCGAGGCCGGGCTCGCTTCCCTGAAAGGCGAGCCGCTGAAGATCAAGGCGACCGGCCAGCAGTGGCTGTGGCGCTACGACTACCCCAACGGCGCCTTCTCCTATTACAAGCTGGTGGTGCCGGTCGACACCGCGGTCGAGCTCGAAGTCGTATCCACCGACGTCGTCCACACCTGGAACGTCGAAGAACTCGCCCGCAAGGCCGACGCCGTGCCGGGCAAGACGAACAAGGTCCTCTTCAGCACCGACGAGGAAGGCACCTATCAGGGCGATTCCGCGACCCTCTCCGGCCAGTCCTACGCGGCGATGCGGACCGAGGTCGACGTCGTCTCGCCAGAGGAATACGAAGACTTCATCGAAACCCAGAACGAAGAGATCGACGCCGCCGAGGAACGGGTCGTCGGCCTGATCGAAAACGGAGAAACGCCATGAGCCCCAGCGAGCGCCCAGAGCTCGTCGCCGACGGCTACCCCGCCAGCCGCCCCCGCTGGGCGCAGCTGGCGACCAGCGCCGACCACAAGGACATCGGCCAGATCCTCATCTGCGGCGCCCTCGGCTTCCTCTTCCTCGCGCTCGTCGAGCTGGTCCTGATGCGGATCCAGCTGCTGGTGCCGGAGAACACGTTCCTCTCCCCCGTCGGCTTCAACCGCATGCTCTCGCTCTACGGCACCAGCGCGATCTTCCTCTTCGCGCTGCCGCTGGCGATCGGGCTCTTCTACTACGTGGCGCCGCTGCAGATCGGCGCGCGCGGCACGGCGCTGCCGCGGCTGGGGCAGGTCGGCATGGGCCTCTGGGTCGCCGGCGCGACCGCGCTCTACGCGACCTTCCTCTTCACCCCCTCGGAGGCCGGCGTCAACCCGCTGCCGCCGCTGAGCGAGGTCGCCTTCCTCTCCAACAACGGGGTCGACGCCTGGGCGACGGCGACCGGGCTGGCGACCCTCGGCTTCGTCCTCCTCTCGATCAACCTGCTGGCGACCCTGCGGGTGATGCGGGCGCCGGGGATGGCCTGGCGCCGGGTTCCCGTCTTCGCCTGGGCCGCGACCGTCTCCTCCTGGCTGATGATCGTCGTCGGCTCGATCCTGCTGGCGGCGCTGACGATGCTGATGATCGACCGCAACTACGACGGGATCTTCTTCGCCGACGGCTCCGGCGGGGCGCCGCTCCTCTGGCAGCACCTGAGTTGGATCTTCTACACCGGCGCCTACATGCTGATCCTCATCTTCGCCTTCGGCGCGATCGCCGAAATCGCCGCTGCCTTCGCCCGCAAACCGCTCTTCAACCGCAACGTGGTGATGGGCTCCCTGGCCGCGATCGCCGTGATCGGCACCCTCGCCTGGATGCAGAACATGCTGACCGCCCCGATCGGGGTCGGCTGGATGTACTTCGCGATGCTGATGTCGCTGGCGCTGATCGTCCCCTTCGGGCTCGTCCTCTTCAACCTGATCGCGACGATGGCCGGCGGCACCCTGCGGATGCGGGCGCCGCTGCTGTTCGCGATGGGCGCGATCTTCGCGATCGGGATCGGCCTCGCCGCCGAGCTCTGCCACTCGCTCGTCGCCGCCGCCTGGCAGCTGAAGAACACGACCGACGCCACCGCAGCAACCCACTTCGCGCTGATCGGCGGCTCGGTCTTCGGCGGCTTCGCGGCGCTGCACTACTGGTTCCCGAAGATGACCGGGCGGACGATGGGCGAGAGCCTCGCCCGGATCTCCTTCTGGACGATCTTCGTCGGCCTCCTGCTCGGCTTCGTGCCGCTCTTCTTCGCCGGCGCCGGCGAGGGCCAGGTGGTCGACGCCTACAAGTACTTCGACGACACCGGCGTCACCGCCTACAACGTGATCGCCTCGATCGGCGTCCTCATCCTCTTCGTTGGCATCCTGCTGACGATCCTCAACGCGATCTTCAGCCGCGAGAACGGCCCCGAGGCCGGCCACGATCCCTGGGCGGGCGACACCCTCGAGTGGTTCACGCTCTCGCCGCCGGACCCGCACAATTTCGACGTCCTCCCCGACGTCCGCAGCCCCCGTCCGCTGCGCGACATCCGTGAGGCGATCGGCCATCGCACCCGCCGCAGCCATGACGCCGCGGCACGCGAATCGCAGCCGGTAGCCTGAGCCCCATGCAATCCGGCGCCGGCGCGCAAACCGCGCCCAACCCGACGGCTGCCACCCGCTCGGTCCTGCCAACCGTCGTTCGCGACTACCTGACGCTGACGAAGCCGAAGGTGCAGTCGCTGCTGCTCTTCACCACGGTGACGACGATGTACGTCGCCGGCGACCCCTCACTGGGCCTGATCTTCCTCACCTGCCTCGGCGGCGCCCTCTCGGCCGGGGGCGCAGGCGCGATCAACCACGTCGTCGACCGCGACATCGACCGCACGATGGCGCGCACCGCCGACCGCCCGGTCGCGGCGGGACGCATCTCGCCGCGAGCGGCGACCGTCTTCGGCCTGATCTTGGCGGCCTCGTCCTTCCTGCTGATGTCGCTGACGATCAACCCCCTCGCCGCGACCCTCTCCCTCAGCGGCTTCGTCGGCTACGTCGGCGTCTACACGCTCTGGCTGAAGCGGCGCACCCCGCAGAACATCGTCATCGGCGGCGCCGCCGGAGCGGTCCCACCGCTCGTCGCCTGGGCCGCCGTCACCGGCGAGCTCAGCGGCATGGCCTTCTACATGTTCGCGATCGTCTTCTTCTGGACCCCGCCCCACTTCTGGGCCCTCTCGCTGCTGATGAAGGACGAGTACGCCAAGGCCGGAATCCCGATGCTGCCGGTGGTCCGCGGCGAGGAGGAGACCCGCCGCCAGATCCTCCTCTACACCGTCCTCCTCTACGCCGTCACCCAGCTCCCCTTCTGCGCCGGCGGCCTCGGCGTCGTCTACGTCATCCCCTCGATCCTGCTGGGCGCCGGCTTCATCTACTTCGCGGCCCGCCTCTACCGGGCGCGGGACCGTCGGTGGGCGCTTCGCACGTATCTCTTCTCCCTTGGCTACCTCGCGCTGCTGTTCCTCTCGATGGCCATAGCGGCTAACGTCTGACGGCGCCTCCAGTCCTCCTCGCTGCCTGATAGAACTCCGTCCTCATGGACCGCGAGACCGCACGCCGCAACATGAAAGCCGGGCTGGTCGCAGGCGGCATCGCCGCCGGGATTTTCGCCCTCAGCTTCGTCGCCGCCTTCCTCTACATCGCCCAGTAGCCGATGGCCGAGCACCGACACATTCCTGAGCCCGGCGAGACGATCTACGCGCCGCGCCCCTCCTGGGGCCCTGTGTTCTTCGCGATTGGCGCTCTCGGGCTGATCTGCGGCACCTTCGCCGGCGGGTTCATCTTCAAGCCCCTGATCTGGGGCATCATCGGCGCGATCTTCCTCCTCGCCGCCTTCCGCAGCATCGTCCGCGGCTCGGTCCGCGACTACTACCGCCTTCCGAAGCGCCAGGAGACGCGTGGCGCAGCACTGCCGGTAGAAACCATTTCTAGCCCGCCACGGGACTAGAAACAGCTTCTCTCAGCCCGGCAACGGCATTTCGCTGGTTGCTCCGTCTGAGGTCCAGCAGCGGACGATGTCGCGCATCGAGAGCACACCGACCGGCTCCCCTTGCTCGAAGACGACCAGGTGGCGGACGTTGCGGCGGGACATCTCCGCGGCGGCGCGCTCGAGGCTCCAATCGGGGGCAGCGGTGAGGACGCCCTCGCTCATGTGCTCCGATACGCGCTCGCTGGCAGGGTCCTGCCCACGCGCGACGGAGACCAGCAGGTCCCGCTCCGTGACGATCGAGGGACCCGGCAGCTCGGCGTCGTTCACCAGCGCCGCGCCGGTGCCGCACTCGACCATCTTCTCGGCCGCCTCGCGCAGGGTGTGTGAGGGGCCCACGGTCAACGTGATCTCCGACATGCCGTCCCTCACCTGCATCTGCGACCTCCCATCGCTCGTGTTTTCGGCTTAGTGCGGATCGCCTCAAGAGTACCCGACGAAGCCGCCTCGACGGCAAGCTCCCCGCCTGCCTCGCCATATAGACTTCCGCCCGCATCACACCCCATGGCTCGCGCTCGCAAACTCATCACCCCGCTGCTCGCCCTCGTGGCTTTGGCCGCCCTCGCCGTGGCTGCCTCCGGCTGCGGGACGACTGACGCCGATCCGCAGCGCGGCCGCACCCTCTTCGTCCAGAAATGCGGCACCTGCCACTCGCTTGCGCAGGCAGGGACCACCGCCCAGGTCGGCCCCAACCTCGACCATGCCTTCGCCGCTGCCCGCGAAGAAGGAAACGATTCGGACACGATCGAGGGGGTCGTCAAAGCGCAGGTCGAGTACCCACGCGAGAGCAACGGTAACCCGGCGGTCTCGATGCCGGCCGACCTCGTCACCGGCCAGGATCTCGACGACGTCGCCGCCTACGTCGGCGAATGGGCGGGCGTCCCCGGCGCGGCCCCGCCAGAAGTTGCCGGCGGCCCCGGCGCCCAGGTCTTCGCCAACAACGGCTGCGCCGGCTGCCACACCTTCGCTGCGGCGGAAGCGGGCGGCGTCACCGGTCCCAACCTGGACGAAGAACTCCAGGGCGAGCAGCAGGCCAACGTCGAAGAAATGATCGTCGACCCGAATGCGGAGATCGTCAAGGGCTACCCGCCCAACGTGATGCCGCAGAACTACGAGCAGCTGCTCTCCGCCAAAGAAATCGAAGACCTGGCGAAGTACCTGATCGAAAACGCCGGCGCCGGCTCCAGCAAGTCCAAAGGCTGAGCGTTTGCGGCCGTCTGGCCGCTGCCATCATGGGTGCTAGATGCGAGACCGCCTGAGAAGCCGCCTCGAGATCTCCCCCGCCCGCTACGCGCAGGTGACCGCCGTCGCCCTCGCCGCTCTCGCGTTGATCGTCCTCACCGGTGCCGGGGTGCGGCTGACCGGCTCCGGCCTCGGCTGCCCGGACTGGCCGAAATGCTACGGCGGCACGACGCCGCCGATCGAATTCCACGCGGTGATCGAGTACGGGAACCGGCTGCTCACCGGCTTCGTCGGCTTTGCCGTGATCGCCGCCAGCGTCCTCGCCTGGTTCCGGCGGCCCTACCGCTGGCACCTGGCGCTGTTCGGGGCCCTGCTCCCGCTCGGGGTGATCGGGCAAGCGGTCCTCGGGGCGCTAGTGGTCAAGTACCACCTGGCGCCGGGCCTGGTGATGTCCCACTTCATCCTCTCGATGATGCTCCTCGACGCCGCCTTCGCCCTCGCCTGGTGCTCTCGCTATGAGCCCTGGGAGCGGCGGCGCTCGCGCGACCGCCTCAGCGTCTGGGCCGTGCGGGCCCTGATCCCGCTGGGGCAGCTGACGATCCTGGCGGGGACGATCGCGACCGCCTCCGGCCCCCACGCCGGCGCCCACGAAGGGCAGCTCGTCCACCGCTTCGACTTCGAGGGCACCGGCACCCTGGAATGGGTCGTCCAACGCCACTCGGCGGTCGCCGCGATCTACGGGATCGCCGCCGTCGCCGTCTGGTTCCTGCTGCGGCGCCCCGGCGCCGACTCCAGGGCCCTGAGGCCGCTGACCCTGGTGATCGGGCTCCTCGCCCTGCAGGGGGCGGTGGGGGGGCTGCAGTGGGCGCTCGAACTGCCGGCCGGGATCGTCTGGGTCCACGTCTCGATCGCCACCGGCAACTGGCTGGCGATGCTGTGGACGGTGGCGGCGGCGGGTCGTCTCGAGCCTCGCGCCCGGCCCGCAGCCGCCGGGCCGCGGGAACCGGAGGCGCGGGCCCCGGCGGCGGCCGGGTCGCTCTAGGGCTTGCTCCCCTTCTGGCTCTCGATCGGCGTCCTCAGCCTCGTCCAGGCTGCCCTCGTCGCCGCGCCCAAGCCGCCCTCGCGAACCCTGCTGGCGCGGCTGCAGAGCAACTGGTGGGCGCTGGTCCTGCCGCTCTCGATCGTCGTCGTGGTATCCGCAATCGCGCTCGAGTCGGCCAGCGCCCGCTTCCTCACCTACCTGGCTCTGGTCGCGGTGCCGCCGCTGGCAGCTGCGGCGCTGGCCTGGCTGATGCGCGGCGGGCGGCCACCCCTGGCCCTTGCCGTCATCCCCCTCTTCGCGATCGCCTGGGCGCGTCAGGAGGCGCTCAGCGGCGAGACGGCGGCCCTCGCCCTCTCCGCTCTGGCCTGCGTCAGCCTCGGCTGGCTGATCGCCTGCGTGGTGCCGCCGCGGTGGCTGAAGCTGGGGATCTACGTGATGGCCGCGATCGACGCCTGGCTGATCGCCTCCAACCTCCTGCAGGAGCCCAATGCCGTGCTCAACGCGGCGGCCCCGGCAGCCGACCTCCCCCGCCTTCAGTACGCCTCCTTCGGCTCGGCGGTGATGGGCTTCGGCGACCTCTTCATCGCCGCCACCCTCGGCGCCCTCCTGGCCTCCGACAGGCGCCTGCAGCTCCAAGGAGCCGCCCTAGCCGCCGTAATCTGCCCCGCCTTCGACCTGCTCTTCTTCTTCGTCGACCAGACCCCGGCGACGGTCCCGATCGCGCTGACGCTGGCAGCGCTGGAGTTGCTTACGCGAGTTAGATCTGGGTGACCAGGGCGGCAAAGCCGGCCATGTAGGCGGACGTAATCGCGATTCCGCCGAAGAAGATCATCTTTTGCATCGACTCCAGGCGGCTGTCGATCTTGTCGAAGCGCTTGTCGACCTCCGCGAACCCCTGCTTCATCTCACTCCGAACCTCAACGAACTTTTCATCGACGCGGTCGAAGCGTTCATCGACGCGGTCGAAGCGTTCATCGACGCGGTCGAAGCGTTCATCGACGCGGTCGAAGCGTTCATCGACTCGCTTCTCGAACTCGTCCAGCCGCCCGTCGGTCCACTTCTCGGTCATCAGGTGCATGTTGCCAGCCTACAGAGCAACTTGCAACATTTTGTCTACGAACGTAAATCCTTCGAGCCAAGTTCGCGCCACTTCTGCTCTATCCAGCGATAGCCATAGATGCAGCCCGCGATAACCAGGACCAGCCCGAGCAAAGAGCCGACGAGCGGGCGCGTCAGCAGCGTCACCGCGATCACCGCGGCGGCGGCGATGCCGACGATCAAGACCCATTTGAAGACCGCCGCCTCGTTGAGTTTCATCGGCTCACGAGGCTGATTTGCAGTCCCCTCAGAGGACGTAGACGGTGACGAACACGACGATCCACATGATGTCGACGAAGTGCCAGTAGATCCCTGGCACCTCGACGCCGAGGTGGTCCTTCTCCTCGGGCCCGAAGTGGCCGCGGAAGGCGCGGATCGTCGCGAACGAGAGCAGCATCAGGCCGACGAAGACGTGGGCGCCGTGGAGGCCGGTGAGGCTGTAGAAGATCGAGCCGAAGCTGAGATCGCGGGCGCTGAAGCCGAGATGCACGTACTCGTTGATCTGGATGAAGAGGAAGGTGGCGCCGAGGAGCCAGGTGGCGACCAGGCCGAGTTTCAAGCCGGCGCGGTTGCCGCGACGAATCGACTCCAGCGCGTAGTGGATCGTGAAGCTGGAGGAGACGAGGATCGCCGTGTTCATCCCCGCTACTGCGACCGGCAGCTCGTAGGGGTGCGGCGGCCAGCTCGGCGGGTCGACAACGACGCGGAGGAAGAAGTAGGAGGCGAAGAAGGCCCCGAACAGCATCACCTCGGAGACGATGAAGAGGAGGATGCCGAGCGTCTGGCGGTCGATCCGGGAACTCTGGTTGGCCTCGGGCGGGCCGTGATGGTGGTCGGCGTGGCTGACGGCGACGGTGGCGCTCTCCATCAGTCCTCCCTCCCCTGGACCGCCTGTGGCTCACCCTCGGCGACGGCGGCGGCGACGGCGGTCGCGGGCCGGCCGACCTCGATGTGCTCGACGGACTTCTCGGTGATCTCCCGCACGCGGCCGATCAGGTCGTCCTCGAGCCACTGCGAGCGCTCGCCCGCGAAGGTCGAGATCAGGATGTCGTCGATCCGGTAGTGCTCGATCCCGTTCTTGACCGCGTGGAAGGGGTCGGGGCTCATCGGTTGCCCGGTGGCGTCGACGTCTGCCCGATAGAGCTCCGCCAGGGTCGCGGCGAGGTCGCGGACGACCTGGGACTCGCTGACGTCCTCGGCTCGCGGACAGATGATCGTGAAGCGGTGGGGCCGGATCGCGGCGCGCTCTTTCATGCGGTTGACGAGGTCGGGAGCGGCGACGGTCTTCGTCGCCACGACCAGCGTGTGGTTGAGGTCCCAGCGGATCGCGTCGTCTTCGATGCGGACCGGGATGTGGGTCAGCTTCACCTCGGGTTCGAGCCGCTCGCGCACCCACTCGACGAGGTCGCGGCGCATGAAGCCGAAGCGGGTATCGGAAAGACAGGAGAGCAGGACCTCGCCGGGCCGGTGCGCGCGGACCGCGTCGTCGAGGGCAAGCGAGGGCTCCGGGTCCATGACCTCGCCGGCAGACTCGATCCCAAACTCGCTCAGCAGCGCCATCGTCACCTCGACGCGGGCGCGTGCCGCCTCGCGAATTTCGTCGGAATCGATCAGCTGGCCGACCGAAGGCTGGTTCTGGGGCGCCGTGACGACGACGCCGGAAACCTGGCCCTGGCGCTCGCGCACCGCCTGCAGCAGCTTGCGCCCGCCGGCCACCTCGTTGAGGAAGACCAGCAGCGGCTTGCGATCCTCAGCCACCTCGGTGCTCATGAGCTGGTACCCACCACGCTTTTCTCCCCGGCGGGCACCTCGGCGCCCTCGGTTCCTTCGCCGGCCATGATCGCGTGTTTGGCGCCGGGGATCCCGAACTCGTAGGGGCCGCCGACGACCCGCGGGATCTCGGTGAAGTTGAAGATCGGCGGCGGCGAGGAGACCTGCCACTCGATCGAGTTGGCGCGCCAGGGATTGGCGCCGGCTTTCGGGCCGAAGCGCCAGCTGACGACCATGTTGTAGACGAAGACGAGCTGGACGGCGCCGAGCATGAAGGCGAAGGCGCTGATCATCAGGTTCCAGTTGCCGAACTGCTCGGCGTAATCGGCGACGCGTCGCGGCATCCCGTCCATGCCAACCCAGTGCATCGGGATGAAGGTGCCCCAGGTGCCGACGAGGGTGCCCCAGAAGTGGACGCGGCCGAGTTTCTCGTCGTACATCCGGCCCGTCATCTTCGGGAACCAGTGATAGACGCCGGCGCCCCCGGGAGCGGAGAAGCAACGCGAGGCCCCCGAGGTCGAGCCCGAGCAGGGCGAGACCGCGATCACGGACGTCGGCACGCCGCAGGAGCATGCCTCCGAGGTGGTCGCCAAGCGCGAGATCGCGACCTTCGGCGATCCCGACCCGCCGCCGTCGCGCCAGGGCGTGAAGCGGGTGCTTGCCTTCCTGAACGAGGTCGCCGGCGGCCGCAGGCTCCTGCAGGCCTGCCGCGAGCTGGCGGACGACGGGGCGGACTACTTCGCCGTGGTCG
>JBJMKN010000075.1:0-21346 GCA_045805765.1 Solirubrobacterales bacterium | reverse complement strand
GCTGCGACTTGCCGCAGAAGGAGCAGAGGAGCTGCTCGTTGGAGTCTGTGGGGCGCGCCATGACCTGCCTTCAGTGCTCCGAGATCACCCGGTCGATGATGCCGTAGTTCACGGCTTCCTCGGAGCTCATGAAGTAGTCGCGCTCGGTGTCGGACCTGACCTTGTCGATCTCCTGCCCGGTGTGGTGGGCGATGATCTCGTCGAGCCGGCGGCGCAGCTCGATGACCTCGCGCGCGTGGATCTCGATGTCGGTCGCCTGGCCCTGGAAGCCGGCGGAAACC
Organism: Solirubrobacterales bacterium; assembly: GCA_045805765.1. Taxonomy (GTDB): domain Bacteria; phylum Actinomycetota; class Thermoleophilia; order Solirubrobacterales; family 70-9; genus VAYN01. The sequence goes on along the minus strand of JBJMKN010000075.1, from coordinate 21,065 downwards.
TGGTGGATGAGGATCTTCGAGTTCGGCAGCGCCATCCGCTTGCCCGCGGCGCCGCCGCTCAGCAGCAGCGCCCCCATGCTCATCGCGACGCCGACGCAGATCGTCTGCACGTCGGGCTTGATGAACTGCATCGTGTCGTAGATCGCCAGGCCGGCGTAAACCGATCCGCCGGGCGAGTTGATGTAGAGGCTGACGTCCTTGTCCGGATCGTCTGACTCCAGGTGCAGGAGCTGGGCGACGATCAGGTTGGCGATGTCGTCGGTGACCGGCGTGCCGAGGAAGATGATCCGCTCGCCCAGCAGGCGCGAGTAGATGTCGAAAGCGCGCTCGCCGCGCGAGGTCTGCTCGACCACCATCGGGACCAGAGGGCTCATGTTTCGCACTCTATAGAGGGGCGACGACCTACTCGCCGCCCGGGGTCCAGAGGCCGCCAGCTTTGGCTTTGCCCTCGTCCTCCCCCTCGGGGGCCAGCAGCTTCTCCCGCGCCTCGGCTTTCTCCTGGCGGGCGTCGGCCTCCTCTTTGGGGATCGGCTTGGCGGCATCGGCGACCAGCTCGATTGCCTTGCGGGCGCGCAGGTCCTCGCGGACCATCGCGTCGCGTCCGTTCTGGCGCAGCCGCTCCAGCAGCTTCTCGGGGGTGGTCCGTTCGTGCTCGGCGCTGTGCTCGAGCGCCTCGACCATTTCCTCCTCGGTGACCTCGACCCCCTCGGCCTCGGCGATCGCGGTTACGACCGCCTCGCGCTTCAGCTCTTTTTCCGCGTCGGGCTTGGTCTCCTCGATCAGCTCGTCGCGGGTTTTGCCCTGCATCTGCAGGAACTGGTTGGGGTCCATGCCGCGGCCGGCGAGCTGCCGTTCCATCCGCTCCCAGCGTTCGGTCGCCCGCGCCGTCGCCAGCTCCTCGGGAACCTCGACGGTGGCCTCCTCGACTGCGGCGTCGATCGCGGCGACGCGGAAGTCCTCCTCCGCCCGGCTGCCCAGCGCCGTCCCGACTTTCTCGCGAATATCGGCCCGCAGCTCCTCCAGGGTGTCGAACTCGGAGGCCTCGGAGGCGAAATCGTCGTCGAGCTCAGGCAGGACTTTCTCCCGCACCTCTTTGACCTTGACCTTGAAGACGGCGTCTTCTCCGGCCAGGTGCTCGGCCTGGTAGTCCTCGGGAAAGGTGACTTTGACCTCGCGCTCCTCGCCGGCCTTGGCGCCGACGAGCTGCTCCTCGAAGCCGGGGATCAGCTGCCCGGATCCGATCGTCACGTTCTGCTCCTCGGCCGCGCCGCCCTGGAAGGGCGAGCCGTCGAGGAAGCCCTCGAAGTCGATCACCAGCAGGTCGCCCTCGGCGGCCTCCCGCTCGACCGTCTCCAGCCGGGCGAAGCCTTCGCGGACACGCTCGACCTCGGTGTCGACGATTTCGTCGGGAACCTCTTTCTCCTCTTTGCCGACCTCGAGACCCTTGTAGTTGCCGAGCTTGGCCTCCGGCCGCACCCCGACCTCGAACTTGAACTTCAGCGGCTCGCCTTCGTCCTCGGGAGCGGAGACCAATTCGATGCTGGGGTCGCCGATCGGCGAGACCCCGGTCTCCAGCAGCGCCTGTTCGTACCACTCCGGCAGCGCGTCGCGGACCGCCTCCTGCAGGACAGAGCCGAAGCCGAGGCGCTGGATCACCAGCGATGGCGGCGCCTTGCCGGCGCGGAAGCCCGGCATCCGCATCTCCTTTGCCATCGCGCGGGCGGCGCGGGAAGTGGCTTTCTCGACGTCGGCAGCGGGGACCTCCGCTTCGACCTCGACCCGGCTGTTCGGAAGCTCCTTGAGGGTGGTCTGCATAGGACGGATGACCCTAGATGATCGCGACCGTCTACCGACGCTGGGAGAGCATCGTCCGCAGGGCGACCGCGAAGTCGAGCGCGAAGGCCAGGCCGCGGCCGATCGGGCCCGTCACCAGCCAGGCGCGCAGGCGCTCGTCGAGGTCACTCATTCGCGTATTCCAGCAGGGATGAGTCGATCAGCCACTCGACCGGGGCGTGGTCGTCGGTGTAGACCTCGCCGCCCGGCAGGCGCGGCTCCAGCGCCGCCGCGGCCCGCTCGGCCTCCGGCCGCAGCGGCGGCGGCAGCCCGCTGAGGTTCGCCCGCAGCCTCGTGGCCGAGAACGCCCCCTCCCCCGCCACCAGCAGCGTGTTCGTCTCCTCGATCGGGTAGCGCAGCACCCGCGGAAAGGCCGCGGCCATCGTCCGTCCCAGCACCCGCTCCAGCTCCCGCGCCCCCTCCGGGTGGCCGACGTTGACGATCGCGATCCCGCCGGGGGAGAGCCGGTCGCGGGCGAGCTCGAAGAACTCGGCGGTCGCCAGGTAGAAGGGGATGTAGGGCTGGCGGTAGGCGTCGACCATGATCGCGTCGTAGCCGCCGTCGGAGCGCTCGAGCCAGGGCCGCGCGTCCTCGGCGAAGACCCGCATCCGCGGGTTGCGGAGGTCGAGGTAGCGCCGGCCCAGCTCGGTCAGCTCGGGGTCTATCTCAACCGCGTCGACCGCCGTCGCCGGAAAGAAGTGGCCGAAGGAGCGGGCGACGGTTCCGCCGGCGTTGCCGAGGATGGCGATCCGCTCCGGCGCCTCCCGCCCCGCCGCCGCGTGCAGGACCAGGTGCCCGTCCCAGTAGTCCCCCGTGAGGTAGGAGCCGGGCCGGTAGAGCGAGTGCACCGCCTGCCCCTCGTTCAACTCCAGCACCCGGGTGCCGCTATCGCGTTCGATCACCCGCGCGTACTGGTGGGTCGTCTCCGCCTCGTAGAGGACGCGGCCGTCGGCGTCGCCCTTGATCGTCCCCACCGGCAGCGCCAGCACACCGAGGAGAAAGATCGGGACGAGGACGGCCCGGGCCCCCACCCCCGCCATCGCGACCAGGGCGAGGGCCAGGGCGAAGACGAGAAACGTCCGCTGCGTCCCCAGCAGCGGGATCAGCAGCAGCGCCGAGAGCATCGTCCCCAGCAGCGAGCCGCCGGTCGAGATCGCGTAGAGGCGGCCGACCACCTCGCCCGAGTTGCCGACCTCACCGACCGCCAGCCGCGCCGCCCATGGCGCCGCCGCCCCGAGCAGCGTCACCGGCACCGCGACGAGGACGAGGACGCCGAAGAGCGAGCCGGCGAAGCCGCCGACCGAGACGGTGTCGAAGGCGTCGACCGAGAAGCCGAGGAAGGGGCGGGCGGCGAAGGGGACGATCGCGATCAGCACCGCCGCCGCCAGCACCAGCAGGCAGAGGCCGCGGAGGTGGGGATGGCGGTCGGCGTAGCGGCCGCCGAACCAATAGCCGACCGAGAGGGCGACGAGGACGACGCCGATCGTGTTCGCCCAAACCACGGTCGAGGCCCCGAAGTAGGGCGCCAGCAGCCGCGCCGCGGCGATCTCGACGCCGAGGCTGGAGGCGCCGACGACGAAGACGAGCGCCCCGAGCAGGAGCCGCTCAGGCCGGGCGCTCGTCGCGCTCACCTCCGGCCCCGATCAGCTGCCGCTCGAGCCGCTCGGCCTGCCCCGCCGCGACCGCCCGCTGGGCCCGCGCCTCGTCGAGCTCGACCCCGCGTTCGCTCGCCAGGTCGAGCAGGCGCTGCTTCTCGATCCCTTCGCGGGAGACCTCGAAGAAGACCCAGGCCAGCAGGCCGAGCCCGAGGAAGGTCCCCTCGACCATCATCACCACGCCGGCGGTGCTCTGGTCGGCGATCGGGGTGATGTTCCAGTAGGCCTCCCCGGCCGCGTATTTCGGGTAGAGCACGCTCCCCGACCACATCAGGACGTTGCCGAGGATCGCCCCGGCGAAGCGGACGGCGACGACGTAGCCGACCTTCCAGGCGGCGTTGAACCAGCTCGGCTTCGGCAGCGGGCCGAAGATCGGCATCCACATCAGGCAGCCGAAGAAGATGAAGCTGGTGTGCTCGAGGGCGTGCACCGCGGCTCCCCCGTAGGCCGCGTCGTAGAGGGCGGGGATGTGCCAGAAGTAGAAGTTGAGCATCCACAGCGGGAAGGCGACCAGCGGGTGGGCGAGGATCCGCAGCCGGTCGAAGAAGCGGATCGCCAGGATCGGCTGCAGCATCGGCCCGGTCAGGCCGAGGACCAGCAGCAGCGTGGCGACGTCCCCGAGCAGCAGGTGCTCGACCATGTGCGCGATCACCAGCTCCTCGGCGACGTGGGCGATCGGAGACACCAGCGCGACGACGATCGCCAGCAGGCCCGCGGCGAAGCAGAGCTGGCGCCAGAGCGGCACCGGCCGTCCCCGCTCGGCCAGGGTGATCGAGCGCTTCGCGTAGAGCGCGGCCGCGAACAGCAGCGGCAGCACCTCCAGCGGGGCGAAGGCGGCGCTGACGTGGGCGAGCGGGAGGTTCATGCAATTTCAGCGTAGCCCGCTGGTAGCTTGGCTCGGCCGTGAGCTCCCAGAACCACCGCTTCCCTCCGATCGGCAGCTACGGCTTCCTCTCCGACTGCCACACCGCCGCCCTCGTCTCCTTCAGCGGCAGCGTCGAGTGGCTCTGCTTCCCGCGCTTCGACTCCCCCAGCGCCTTCGCCGCCCTGCTCGACCGCGGCGCCGGGCACATGACCCTGCGGCCGAAGGGAGTGATCGTCCCGATCAGCCGCCGCTACGTCCCCGGCACCCTGGTGATCGAGACGACCTGGGTCACCGATACCGGCTGGGCGGTGGTTAAGGACGCGCTGACGATCGCCGACTGGGTGACGCCGGAAGGAGGCTCCCCGGACCTCCGCGGGCGGCCCGACACCGGGCACGAGTCCGACTCCTCGCTGCTGCGGACGATCACCTGCATCGACGGCCACGTCGAGATGGAGATGGAATGCGCCCCGCGCTTCGACTACGCCCGCGAGGGCGCTGCCTGGAGCGGCGGCGAGCTCGGCGAAGCGTCCGCGACCGCCGAGGACGGAACCGCGCTGCAGCTGACCAGCGACATGGACCTGGAGCTCGACGGCGAGGCCTGCCGCGGCACGGTCACCCTGCACGAAGACCAGTCCGGCTTCTGCGCGATGACCTGGGCCGACGGCGAACTGGGCGGCCCCCGCAGCGCCCCGGAGGCGCTGGAGCGGATCGACTCGACCGAAGAGTTCTGGCGCGAATGGCTGCGCGACGGCAACTTCCCCGACCATCCCTGGCGGATCCACCTGCAGCGCTCGGCCCTCGTCCTCAAGGGCCTCACCTACGCGCCGACCGGGGCGATCGTCGCCGCCCCCACCACCTCGCTGCCGGAGACCCCTGGCGGCGAACGCAACTGGGACTACCGCTTCAGCTGGATCCGCGACTCGACCTTCTCCCTCTGGGCCCTGCACACGCTCGGCTTCGACCGCGAGGCGCGGGACTTCATGCGCTTCATCGTCGACGTCTGCAAGAACCGGCCGGACCTCCAGATCATGTACGGGATCGGCCACGAGCGCGACCTCAGCGAGGAGACGCTCGACCACCTCGGCGGCTACGGCGGCGCCCGGCCGGTGCGGATCGGCAACGGCGCCTTCGACCAGCGCCAGAACGACGTCTGGGGCTCCCTGCTCGACTCGCTCTACATCCACGAAAAGGCGCTGCGGGGGCGCGGCGACCAGGGCACGCGGGAACTGATCCGCTACCAGGTGGAAGCCGCGATCGAGGCCTGGCCCCACCCCGACCAGGGGATCTGGGAGTCCCGCGGGGAGCCGCAGCACTACGTCTCCTCGAAGCTGATGATCTGGGTCGCGGTCGACCGCGGCGCCCGCCTTGCCCGCAGCAGCGGCTTCGACGAGCTGGCCGAGCAGTGGCAGCGCAAGGCGGACGAGTTCAAGGCCGAGATCCTCGAGCGCGGCGTCCGCGACGGCGTCTTCCGCCAGCACTACGAGACCGACGCCCTCGACGCCTCGCTGCTGCTGATCCCGCTCTTCCGCTTCCTCCGCCCCGACGACCCGCGCGTCCGCGACACCGTCAACGCGATCGCCGCCGACCTGACCGAGCACGGTTTGGTCTGCCGCTACAAGGTCGACGAGACCGACGACGGCCTCCAGGGCCGCGAGGGCACCTTCCTGATCTGCTCGTTCTGGCTCGTTTCGGCGCTCTCGGAGATCGGCGAGCGCGCCCGCGCCCGCCAGCTCTGCGAACGGCTGCTGGAGGCGGCCGGCTGGCTCGACCTCTTCGCCGAGGAGCTCGACGCCGAATCCGGGCAGCACCTGGGCAACTTCCCGCAGGCCTTCACCCACCTCGCCCTGATCAACGCGGTCTCCCACGTGATCGCCGACGAGCGCCGCGACGACGGCGGCCCCACCGCGGTCTTCACCGAGATGGGCGGCGTCCGCGAGGACGTCTGACGCGTTCGGCATGATTTTGTCGTAGACAAAAGATCTACAGACAACATACTTCTTTATGCCTAAAGTGTCACGAACGATTGAGGGTTCGGTGCCGACGCTTGAACCGCCAGGGGGCGATCGACGACGGGAGGGACGATGCAAGCGACGAAAGAGAGCAAGACCACCTGGGCAGAAGACGAGAGCGTGGAGGCGGCGGTCCTGCAGCAGCTGCTCGACCTCCACCCCACCCGCCTGACGCTGGCGGAGCTGATCCGCGAGCTGGGCGGCGAGCGCGCCGGCTTCGCCGAACGCGACTCGGTCGAAAGGGCGGTGCGCAGCCTGGCCGCCACGGGCCTCCTGCACGAAGGGGAGGGCTTCGTCGGCCCGAGCCGGGCGGCGCTGCGGTTCAGCGAGCTCCAGGACCGGTAGCCACCAAGCGGAACTTCGCCCGCAGCCGCGATCGCAACTCGCTCGCGGCTGCGGCCGCCGCGTGGCCTTCCTCGCCGCCGGCGCTGACGAGGATTACCTCCGAGGCGGGAAAGCTGCCGAGCTGGTCCTCGACCGCCTGGACGACGTCCTCGTCCCCGACCCGCGCCTCCGCCTCCACCCCGGCGGTCGCCAGCGAGGCGACGCTGATCACGAGCCGGCGCTGAGCCTCCCGCCGCGCCGCCTCGACGTCGGAGGCCCAGCGGTCGAGGAAGCCAATCCGTGCGGGAGCCAGCACCATCACCTCCGAAGCGCCGTTGCCGCGAACGGCGGCGGCGATCTCCTCGACCGCGTCGGCGTCCTCGAGCGGATCGTCGACGACGACCAGCACGCGCCGGACGTCGGCGCCGTCCTCGCTCCCGATTGTCCCTCGCGGCTTCTGGCTGGCCGCAACGGCGACGATCGCCACCGCCGCCAGGGCCCCCGCAGCCATCCCAAGCGCGGGGCCTACCGTGAGGAACGAAACAGCAATTGGGACGGCGATCGCGGCGACGACGAGGGGGATCTTCCAAGGAGTCACCCTCAAAGCCTCGCAGGCGCGATCGCCGTCCCTGAAACTCCTAGTACCCCTTGGTAATCCCGGCAACAGGCGTCACGCGCTCATCGGTTACGAACCTCAACGAGTCCACCTCCCCTCTCTCCCTTGAAACCCAAGACACCGCGATAACGGCGATCGCTCTAAAGCGATTGAGCATTAATACTGGATAAAATTCCAGCATTCAAGGTTTGACCAGTAAAACTCGTCAATAATCGGAAAACGCGGGAGCGTTGTGAAAATCCTGATTGACAAGGTGTAAAGTCTTTGTATCGGCCATTACCCCCTGGAAACGATCCAAAGAAAAGGCCATGCCGAAGACCAAAAACAAAAAAGAGGGCGTAGAACAGGTAGTTGCCAAAGCCTTCGCCCACCCCCTGCGGGTGCAGATCCTGATCATTTTGAATGAAAAGGTCGCGAGCCCGAATATGCTCGCGCAGCATCTCGATCAGAGCCTCAACCTCGTCGCCTACCACGTCCGCGTGCTCGAGAAATACGACTGCATCGAGCTCGTCGACACGAAACAGCGACGCGGCGCCACCGAGCACTTCTACCGCGCCACCCGTCGTCAGTTCCTCACCGACAACGAGTGGACGCGGCTGCCGAAGAGCCTCCGTGGCGGCCTCTCCGGAGCAGCGTTGAAGCCAGCTTTCGACGACGTCGAGGAAGCTCTCGACAAGCAGACGTTCGACGAGCTCGACGACCGGCACCTGAGCCGGACGCCGATGGCCGTCGACGAGCAGGGCTGGAAGGATGCCGCCGAGGTGCTGGCGAACGCGCTCGACCGCCTGATCGAGATTCAGGGCGAAGCCAACAACCGGCTTGCCGAGAGCGGCGAGGAACCGATCCACTCCCGCGCCCTGATCCTGCACTTCAAGGCCCCAGGGCCAGCTTCTTCCTGACCCGCCCCTTACATGGCGACGGTGCCGCTCCCGCCCGGGCGGCGCCGTCGGCATGGCCTCGCGCTAAGACCGTGGGGCCGTATCGCTATGGTTGCTTCGACGGTGGGAGTCTTTCCGCCGCGCTGCACGGCTTCGGACTGACGCTCTTAGGGCAGCGACGTTAGATAAGTATCGCCGCCTAATCGATTAATCCCTGCTGTGAACAGCGAAGAGCCGAGCAACCACGACCAGTCGAGCCCCGGCCCCGGAGAGGGGTTGGCAAGCGAGCGCATCCTCTGGGCGCGCTTCGTCAAAGATCGCGATCCGGCGATTCGCGAGGAGCTGGTCCGCCGCTACCTACCCTTCGCGAAGAACCTGGCGCTGCGCTACCGCGGGGCAAGCGAGTCCTTCGACGACCTCCTGCAGGTGGCGAGCCTCGGCCTCGTCAACGCGATCGATCGCTTCGACCCAGACCGGGGCGCCCCCTTCACCGCCTTCGCCTCACCGACGATCCTCGGCGAGCTGAAGCGGCACTTCCGCGATCGCGTCTGGACCGTCCGCGTCCCGCGCGGCCTGCACGACCGCATGGCCGAGGTGGAGAAGGCGATCTCCGAGCTCACGGTCCAGCTGCAGCGCTCGCCCTCGGTGCCCGAGATAGCCGAGCGGCTGGAAGTCGACCCGACCGACGTCCTCGAGGTTCTCGAGGCAAACCACAACCGCCGGCCCCTCTCCCTCGACCGCCCGGTCGGCGGCGAGGACTCCGAAGAATCGCCCGCCTCCGAGTGGGTCGGGGACGAGGACGCCGGCTTCGAGCTGGTCGAGGACAAACTCGCGCTCGAGGGCGCCCTCCCCCACCTCGACGAGCGCGAGCGCCTCGTCCTTCAGCTCCGCTTTGTCGAGGACCTCACTCAGTCGCAGATCGCCGACCGGATCGGCCACTCGCAGATGCACGTCTCCCGCATCCTGCGGCGGACCCTGGAGCGGATCCGGGCTGAGGTGGCCGAGCAGAGCGAGGCCGCTAGCAGCACCGAGTAGCGGGCGGCCTCTGCTCAGTTCGTCGAGAGCGAGGAGATGCCGACCACGAGGTACTCGCCTTCGGTGCCGTCCTCGATCCGCAGCTCGTCGGTCAGCTTCTCGAGCGAGCCGCCCACCTCGGGCAGCTCGAAGCTGGCGCGGAGGCGCTCGGCGCCGCCGTGGGTCATCGGGCCGACCTTGAGCTGGATTCCCTCGGGGCGCTCGGCGATGCTGAGGGAGACGTGGCCGTCGGTGAAGCCCTGGGGGGCGCGGGCGGAGATCGCATCGCTGAGCAGCATCGTGTCGGAGAGCCGGTCGACGCTGATGTCCTGGCGCGCGGCCAGGGCGGAGAGGGCGCGGCTGAGCACCGGGCCGACGATCTCCGGCGGGCCGACGCGGATGCGGGTCTCCTCGTCGGCGGTGACGCTGAAGGTGGAGCCCGTCTTGGTGCCCTCCTCGCGGGCCTGCAGCGGCAGGTGCATACGGATCTCGGTGCCTTTGTCGGCCCCGCCCTTGATCTCGAAGCTGCTGGAGAGCGCCGCGATCAGGGTCAGCCCGATCCGCAGGCTCGGCCGATCGGACTCCGGGCGCGGCCGGATCCCGGTTCCGTGGTCGCGGATCACCACCGTGACCCCTTCCAAATCGCTCTCGGCCTCAACCTCGAGGGGCCCGGGATCTGCGCCGGCGTAGGCATGGACGACGACGTTCATGCAGGCCTCGGTGACGACCGTCTTCAGATCGGCGAGAGATGCCTCATCCATCCCCAGTCGTTCGGCCAGTCCGGCGAGGGCGTGGCGGACGACAGCGACGTTCTCGGCCTTGGCCGGGAGGGACATTTGGAGCGCAGAGCGATCGTTGGTTGAGGTATTCAATCTTCCAGCCTGCCCTCAGGAACGCTGAGGCTCGTCTTCGGAGGCGCGAGCATAACTTGCTGTCTAGCTTCAAAGCCTGCTTACCCCGCCACGGGCACGCAAAACAGTGTGCAGCTCAGATGTCCTCCTGCGGTAGCATCGAGCCGTGAATCCCGCCCCGTTTGAGGTAAAGGTCGGCGAGCTCGAAAAGGGAGTGCGGGCAATCGCCGTTCAGGGGGAGCTGGATCTGAGTACCGCCCCGGATCTCGAGGGCCCCTTGGAGGAGGCGCTCGAAAGCGGCGAGGGATCTGTCCTCATCGACCTCTCCCAGTGCGAGTTCATCGATTCGACCGGAATCGCCCTGATCGTCCGCGCCTGGCAGCGCCTCGACAGCGGCGAGAACGGGCGCGGCTTGGTGATCTGCAGCCACAACGAGCAGGTGCGCCGCGTGCTCGAGATCACCGGCCTGGAGCTCTCGATCCCGGTGCACTCCACCAAGGACGAGGCGCTGGCCGCCATCGGCTCTTAGTTCGAGGTTCTTGTCCAACTGAATAGCGAGCGCCGCCCGCGGGTAGCCGATCCTCGATGTCCCCTCCTCCGCGTCGCCGGCCCCGGCTCCCGCGGGAGCTGTTCGAGACCCGTAGCCATGCCTGGCACTCGCTCGGCCTGGGCGACGAGCTGGCGCCCCGCTTCTCCAAACGCCAGTTCGGCGGGCTGTTGCTGGCGCTGCTGCTGATCGCCGGCACGCTCTTCGTCTACTACAACCGCCACGAGATCGCCCCCGGCTACGGGCCCTGGATCCGCTACGGGACCGTCGTCGTCCTCGTCATCGTCGGCACCGCCGCCACCCACTGGCTCGTCCGCGGCCTCTCGCCGCCCCTCTACCGCCGCCTCGACCCGGCCACGGCGGGAACCGCCGGCTTCGTCGTCCGCTTCCTGGCGACGGCGGCGGTCGTGATCCTGGCTCTGCGGATCGCGGGTGTCAACGCCAGCACCCTCGCCGTCGGGGGCGCCTTCACCGCCGTCCTCCTCGGCCTCGCCGCCCAGCAGGCGATGAGCGGGATCTTCGCCGGCGTCGTCCTGCAGAGCACGCGGCCCTTTCGGGTCGGCGAACGCGTGCGCCTGGTCGGCGGTGCGCTGGCCGGCTCGCTGGAGGGCACCGTCAGCTCCCTCGGGCTTTTCTACACGACCCTGAGCCAGGGAGCCGACCGGCTGCTGGTGCCGAACAACGTCCTCCTCAGCCTCGTCGTCGTGCCGCTGCGGGAGCCCGACAAAGTCGACGTCCGCGTCCGCTTCCCGGTCCACGCGAACCCGAAAGAGATCGAGGACCGGCTCCTGTCGGCGATCACCGTCCCCACCCGCTACAAGCCCAGCGTCTCCCTCGAGGAGCTCGACGGCGACGCGGTCGTCTTCCGCGTCAACGCGACGCCGCTACGCCCCGAGGACGGGTCGCAGCTGGCCGAGGAGGTGCTGGAGGCGCTCCGGCGCAGCGAACCGGCGACGGCGGAAACGCGGCGGGAGTAGGGCCGGGCCGGCTCTAGCGGCTTTCTTCTTCTTTATCTATCTATCTCCAGTAGAAGGCGAAGATCGGAGGCGACCTCCTCCGGTTCGTCGTCGAGTTGGTTCCAGGTGATGTGGGTGACCGTGTAGCCGGCGGCGGCGAGGCACCGGTCGCGGGCCTTGTCCTCTCTGAAGGCGGCGCGGGACTTGTGGGCCTGCCAGCCGTCGAGCTCGACGACCTGGTGGGTGCCCGGCCAATGGCAGTCGACCTGATAGTTCTTGCCGCCGGCTTCGATCGGGACGTTGAAGCGGGGCAGCGGGATTCGGTGCTGACGGCAGAAGGGAGCGAAGCGTTCCTCCAGCGGGCTCTTCTGCTTCCCGACAGGTTCGTCCTTCAGGGCTTCGAGCGCGTCGATCACCTTGCGGATGCCGCGCCGCCCGGGATAGCGCTCGACCAGGTCCCAGAACGAGAGCCGGTCCCAAACCTCCTTGAATTCCATCTCGCGCAGAAGCCGCTTCACCTCATCGAGCGGCTCGATGCCCGCGAGGTCAAAGATGGTTCGGGGAACGGTGGTGGCCGGGATCCCATCCTTGATCGTCCACTCGTCGGCCGGCGGGGGGGAGACGTGGCGGCGGATCAGCTTCGAGGAGCGGGTGGCATGTGGAACGGTGACGTCGATTGTCGTTCGCGAGGTGGGCCGGAGCCCCCAGAGAGCTGCCGCTGAGTAGTGGCTGAGGACGGCGTCGGGCCCTGAGGCGAGGACGGCCGCCATCCGCGAGCGCGCTCAGCCAGCGGTCGTCATCGCGAGTCCGCGAAAGAGCATCCTCAGGATGACTTTTCGCGGACTCGGTGGGCACCTCGCCAGCGTGACGGGTGCGGAATCAGATTTGGTGCGCGGTTTGGGTCAGCTCGGTGGGCAGAATGCGCCTGAAGTGTGACTTTCGCCTTTGGGGCGAGCGGTCAGTCGCCGGCGAAGATGAGGATCGCCAGGTTGATCACCAGCGCTAGGGGCGTGATCACCAGAGCTACGGAGCGGAAGAACTTGGCGAAGCCTCCTCGGTAGCGGATGCTCTCGAAGATCCCGATCCCGACCACGTGGGCGAGGTTGGCGAGGGCGACGCCGATCGCGATCAGGATCGCAACCGCTTCCCAGCCGGACTCGTGGCCGTTGCCCGAGGCGACGGCGGCGGCGAGGATCGCGACGACGATCGTGCCGACAACGCCGGCGATCATCCCGGCGAGGTCCGAGCGGGTCATGCCGGGGATGTAGGCGCCGTCCGCAACTTCCTTGTCGGCGATCGGGTTGACGGTGCCACGCCCGGTCTCCTCGACGTTGACGACGTGATCGGGCTCATTCTCGGCGTGCTCCAGGGCCACCACCCGCAGCGGCGGCTCGATCGATTCTTCCGCGCGCTCGTTGAGGCCCTTCTCGTACCACTCGGTCTGGCCCTCGGCGTGGGTGAAGATCAGCACTTCGTCGGCTGGCTCTTTCAGCAGCGCGTCCTGGGCGGCCTGGACCGGGTCCGGGTCGCCGACCTCGCCGCTGACGACCAGGTCATCGTCCCGCAACGCCTTCAGGTTGCGCTCCAGCCGGCTCTCGGCCCGCTCCCGCGGGCCCTCGATGTCGCCCAGGGTGTGCCGCAGCGGGGTCGCCTCGACGGCAGGGACCACGACCCGCACCTCGACCCCGTCGCCGTTGGCGTTGGCCCGGATCTGCTCCAGCGGCTCGGAGCCGTGCAGGTCGTCGGTGACGATCGCGATCACTCGGCGGGTCATGACTGGCCTCCTACTCGGGTTTGCGAATCGACTCGTCGGCGTCCCGGGGGATCTCTTCGTCGGCTTCGCCGAAGGCGGTGTCGGTCGGCTCCTCCGGCGGCGGGGCGTCGCGGTTCGGGAACCGTTTCTGGTCGCCGTGGGAGGCGTTGTCGATCAACTCCTCCTCGGCCAGCTCGAAGCCCTCCGACTCCCCTCCGCCGGCCTCGGCAACCGGCCGCTGGGCAGGGTCCTCGACGGGGTCGTCGGGGGCAGGGCCGCCGATCCGCGCCGCTTCGGCGGCTGCGGCTTCGGCCTCTTCCTCGGCGATCGGGTCGCGCTCCGGCGCGTTCTCGCTCATCAGGCCTTCCTCTCTCCCCAGAGGCCGGTATCGCCCTGGGCCTCGTGCTGCGGCTGACGTCCGGGTTGCTCGGGCGGCGCCAGTTTCTCGTCCGCGCGCCGGTTGAGGCCGGCATAGGCGAGGAAGGCGACGAAGCCGATGACGAAGAAGACGAGCGCGAAGATCGGCGACCAGGCGACGGCGATCAGCGCCAGCAGGATGATGAGGACGATCGGTATCACGTACATGCCGGCCGGGTACCCCTGCCGCGCAGGCACGAAACTCGCGTCGATCGTTTTTCCCCCGGTCGCGATGGGGTAGTCGCAAGGGAAGAGCAATCAACCCGAAGGAGTGACGATGGGGACTCAAGAGACCGGCCAAGTCACCGGCACGAAGGACAAGGACTACAACGTCATCTGGTTCGTCGAGCAGTGCCTCAGCAACGTGCTTCGACTCGAGACCTACATCGAAGACGCCGAGCGCGATGGCGACTCCGACCTCGCCGACTTCTTCCGTCGCGCGCAGGAGACCAGCCGCAAGGGCGCAGAGCAGGGCAAGGACCTGCTGCGCTCCCGCCTCGCTTCCTGAGGACGCCGGCCGCCTCGGCCGGCCCGGCTAGGAGCCGGTGCTGACCGAGGCGGTGCCGGTCGCGGCGCGAGCTGCGACCCAACCGGCGACGGCGCCCACCGCGCCGCCCAGGCCGAGCAGGGTCGCTGACCGCATCGGGTCCCGCTTCAGCTTCGAGGCGGTGCCGCGGGCAGTGTGCTTGGCGGCCGCCTTGGCGACCTTTCGGGCAAGGGTGTTTTTTGCTGACATGCCCGACCAGTACCCCAGGCGCCTGCGCCTACACCAGTTGCGGCGCCGAGAGGCCGCGCCGCAGGGCGATCGCGTTCGGGGGAGCGAATTCCTCCCAATCGTTGTTGAGGTAGGCGAAGACCTCGCGGCGGGCGCGCCAGGCGGCGATCCGCCGCCGCCAGCGGTCGAGCTCGGTCGCCGAGTAGTTGCCGTTGCGGCCGCGGGCGCCGTGGTGGAGGCGGAGGTAGGCGACCTCCCCCACCGGCCGTGCCTCGGGCAGCGGCCGGCGCGCGTCGTGGGGAATCACCAGCGAGGCGCCGTGCTCCTCCAGCACCCGCATCACCGCCGGCGCGAACCAGCTCGGGTGGCGGAACTCGAAGCAGTGACGGGCCGGCGGCAGCAGCTCCAGGGCGGCATTGAGGGCGGCGTCGTCGCGGTGGAAGTTCCCCGGCAGCTGCCAGAGGACCGGCCCGAGCTTGCCGCTTTCGCGCAGCGGCTCCAGCGGCTCCCAGAAGCGCTCGACCCCCTGCTCGATCTCCCGCAGCCGGCGGATGTGGGTGAGGTAACGGCTCCCCTTGACGGCGAAGAGGAACCCCGGCGGCGTTCGCTCCACCCAGCCCTCCACGGTCGAGCGCTTGATCAGCCGGTAGAAGGTCGCGTTGACCTCAACGGTGTCGAAGACCTCGGCGTAGCGCTCGAGCCAGCGCGCCTGCGGCACGTCCTTGTAGATGCCCTTGCGCCAGGAGGCGTAGACCCAGCCCGAGCAACCGACTCGCACATCTTTCATCGTGCCGTTCGTTTACCCGCCCGGCGGCCGGGGGTACCTGGACGCACGTGCCTCTGAACGCGATCCTCGACGTCGACGGCACCCTCGTCGACACCAACTACCACCACGCGCTGGCCTGGCACCGCGCTCTCCATGCCCACGACCACCCGGTCCAGATGTGGAAGGTCCACCGCCACATCGGCATGGGCGGCGACCAGATCCTCGAGGCGCTGATCGGCGAGGAGGCCGCCGCCGCGCAGGGCGACGCGATCCGCGAGGCCGAGGCCGAGGCCTACGCCGAGCTGATCGGGGAAGTCGAGCCGATGGAGGGGGCGCGGGAGCTGATCGAGAGGCTGCGCGAGGACGGGGCGACGGTGATCCTCGCCAGCTCGGCCAAGGAGGAGGAGGTCGGCCACTACCTCAACCTGCTCGACGCCCGTGACCTCGTCGACGGCTGGACCACCTCCGCCGACGTCGAGAGCACCAAGCCAGAGCCCGACCTGATCCAGGCGGCGCTGGCGAAGGCGGGCGACGAGAGCCCTGCGGTGATGGTCGGCGACTCGGTCTGGGACGTGAAGGCGGCGAAGGCGGCGGGGGTGCCGACCCTCGCCGTCCTCACCGGTGGCTTCTCGGAGGCGGAGCTGCGCGAGGCGGGCGCCTCCCAGGTGGTCGAATCGATCGCCGAGCTCGACTTCGAGCCGCTGCTCGCCGAGTCGAGCTGAAGCTAGGCCGGCTTAACGGCTAGCTGCTCTTCGATTCGCCCGAGCTCGCCTTTTCCTTGTTAACCGTCCGGGCGGCGATCTCCTCGGCCCGTTTCGTCGAGCGCCCCGCTTCCTTCTCGCTCTTTTTGACGTGTTTGTACTGGCGGTCGCGCTTGCTGCCTTTTTTCACTCCGCGCGGTGGCATCGCTACCTCCTCGTTCAGGCGACGTTCGACTTCTCGCGTTGACCCTCGTGCACGCCCTCGGCGAACTCCTCGACGATCTTCGCGTTGAAGGCTTCGAGGTCGTCGGGTTTGCGGCTCGTCACCAGGCCTTGGTCGACGTGGACTTCCTCGTCGACCCAGTTGGCGCCGGCGTTGCGGAGGTCGGTCTCGAGGCTCGGCCACGAAGTCAGCGTCCGCCCCTCGGCGACGCCGGCGTCGATCAGCGTCCAGGGGCCGTGGCAGATGACTCCGACCGGCTTGCCGGAAGCGAAGAACGCGCGCACGAACTCGAGCGCCTCGGGTTTCGTCCGCAGCTGGTCCGGGTTCGCCACCCCGCCGGGGAGGACGAGGCCGTCGTATTCATCCGGGTCGGCGTCGCCGACGATTCCGTCGACGTCGAAGGCATCGCCCTTGTCGAGGTGGTTGAAGGCCTGGATCTGGCCGGCTTCCGGCGCCAGCAGCTCGGCCTTGGCTCCCGCCTCGCGCACTGCTTCAAGCGGCTTGGTCAGCTCGACCTGCTCGACGCCCTCGTTGGCGGTCAGGAAGGCGATTTTCTTTCCCTGCAGATTGCCGGACATAAACTGGCTCCAATCAGCTAGAGGTGGTCTGGCTCACCTCCCGGCTACCCCCGGCCTGGGCGGCGAAACGATCTACAACCGCCTCGCCCTGCCTCTGCCAGCCGAGCTCGAAGGTCAGTGGGACCTGGATCCTTTCTTTGGCAAGGCAACGCGGGCACGAGGTCCACGAGGACGCTGCCTGACTGGAATATCCGCTTCCGCAGTTATCGCACCGAAACATGAGCTTCTTCTTCCTGTTCGTATAAACCCGTTGGCGCCACTTTTACCCTCGGGACAAGTGACATAAACCGGGGTTTTCCAAGAAGCGCGTGCCTGGGAGCGGCATGGAGCGAGCGCCTACGGGGTAGCGTTGAAGGGGATGCAAGAGCCGCAGGAACTGGAGCTGCGGCGCTACCTGAGGAGTCAGCGGGAGCTGGCGGCGCGCCTCATCGAGGGCGAGTCCCTCGCCCAGGTCGCGCCGAAATTCCTGGAGATCGTCGCCAACCTCCTGCGCTGGGAGGCCGGGGCGATCTGGGAAGTGGCCGGCGACGACGAGCCGCTGCGCCTGCTGACCGGGTGGAGCACGCCCGACCTCGACGCGGAGCCGCTCTGGCGCCGCAGCCGTGAGCTCACCTTCAGGCGGGGAACGGGGCTCCCGGGGGACGCCTGGGACACCGGGCAGATCGCCCTCGCGCCCAACTACAGCCAGTACCCGACGCCCACCCCCCGCTTCGAAACCTCGGCGGAGCTGGGGCTGGAGGCGGCGCTGGCGATCCCTGTCCCGATCGGCGCGCCGGAGAAGGTGCTCGCGGTGGCCGAGTTCCACACCACCTCCTTCGAAGCGCAGTCGCAGGAGCTGATGGACCTGCTCGCGAGCTTCGCCGAGCAGCTCGGCACCTTCGTCGCCCGGCGCCGCGCCGAGGCGAAGAGCGCCGAAGCCGAGCGTTTCCGCCAGCACCTCGCCGAGGTCGTCCGCGGCACCCAGGACGCCGTCCTCAGCAAGGACCTCGACGGGCTGGTGACGAGCTGGAACCCGGCGGCGTCGCGGCTCTACGGCTACGGCCCCGAGGAAGCGATCGGCCGCCACATCTCCTTCCTCGTCCCCCCCGACCACAAAGACGAGGAGAAAGTGATCCTCGAGCGGGTGAAGCGAGGCGAACGGCTCGACACCTATGAGACCGAGCGGATCCGCAAGGACGGCACCCGCATCTCCGTCTCCCTCACGGTCTCGCCGATCCGCAGCCCGCTGCGGGGCCTGATCGGGGCCTCGGTCGTCGCCCGCGACATCACCGCCGAGGTCCGTCGCCGCCGCGCCCAGGAGTTCCTCGTCGCCGCCAGCCGCCTGATCGACAGCTCGCTCGACCCGATCGAGACGGCGCGGACGATCGTCTCCACCGCGGTGCCGGAGCTGGCCGAGCTCTGCCTGATCGACTTCCGCCGCCCCGACGGCTGGCTCGGCGACAGCGTCGTCGCCGGCGCCAACCCGGAGATGGCGAAACGGCTGGAACGGATCCGGCGCGAGAAGCCCCTCGACCCCGCCGGCGAGCACCCGGTGGCGCAGGTCCTGCGGCTCAAACAGCCGATGATCTGGCGTGACCTGAAGGCGCCGGAGGTCGTCGACAAGGTCTCGCAGGGGCCCGACCACCTGCAGCTGATGCGCGATGCCGGCTACAACTCCGCCGCCGTGGTGCCGCTCGCCGCGCGCGGGCGCACGATCGGCGCCCTCTCCTTCCTCCACGCCCATGGGGACCTCCGCTACGACCAGGGGGACCTCGACTTCCTCGCCGAGCTCGGCGAGCGGGCCGGCCTGGCGCTCGACAACGCGCGGCTCTACCAGGAGCGCGACCGCGTCGCCAAGAACCTGCAGCGGGGCCTTCGGCCGCCCCACCCGGCCAAGGTCGAGGGCCTCGAGATCTCAGTCGTCTTCGAGGCCGCCGGCGAGGGGATCGAGGTCGGCGGCGACCTCTACGACGTGATCCCGACCGAGGACGGTTGCTGGGTCCTGGTCGGCGACGTCGCCGGCAAGGGGAGCACCGCGGCGGGGGTCTCGGTTGCCGTCCGCCACTCGGTGCGCGGGCTGACGCGGGAGATCGACGAGCCCGACGAGGTGCTGCGGCGGGTCAACGACCTCCTCCTCACCGGCGAAACCCTGAACGACTTCGCGACGGCGATGCTGGCGCGGCTACGGCGCCAGGGCGAGGGCTGGAGCGTCACCCTCGCCTCCGCCGGCCATCCCGCCGCCGTCCTCGCCTCCGAGCCGGGGCCGCAGCTCCTCGGCGGCGGCTCGGTCCTCGGCGCCTGGCGGCAGGCCAACGTCGAGCGCCACGAGCGCGCGCTGGCGCCGCAGGAGACCCTCGCCCTCTGCACCGACGGCTGGCTCGAGGTGGGGCCGGTCAACTCCCATCAGGGGCCGGAGGCCTTCGCCGAGATGACGCAGGCACTCTCCGGCCTCGAGCTCGACGAGGTGACTGAGCGGCTGCGTGCCGACGCGGTCGGGCGTGGCTCCGGCCGCCTGCGCGACGACCTTGTCGTGCTTGCCGTCCGCCCCCGGGCGGCCTCGGGCAGCCCCGAGGCGCCGCGGGCGGTGGCGGTCAGTGCTTAGCGTTTCGCTTTTTTAGCGGCTTTTTTCGGGCGCGGGTTCGGCCGGGCTTTTTTCGCCGAGCCTTTTTTGGTCGACGATTTCGCCGAGCTTGATTTTTTCGCCGACCGTTTCGCAGCCGACGATTTCGAGCTCGATTTCGCTGCCGGTTTTTTCGCCGCTTTTTTGGTTTTGGTCACTTTGCGTTTCGGCGCGGCGGCGCGGCGCAGCGCGGCGGGGATGTCCTCGCGGGCGACGGCGCCGGTCAGCGACTTGATCTGGCCCTGGAGGAAGTTCGCCATTTTTTCCTCCTCGCGCCGGATCGCCCGGGCGAGTTTCGCCGTCTCGGAGTCCTGGACTTTTTCCGCCAGGGTCTCGATCGCGAGGTAGGTGGCGATCTCCTCGTGCTCGTTGAAGTACTCGGTCTTGGCGTTCTTGAGCATTTTCTCCTGCTCGCCGCCGCCGCGGATCGCGTGCAGCGGCCCCTTCGCCGCGGCGGTCAGTTTGCCGACCGCGCCCTGCAGGGTCTGGCCGCCGCCGCCGAGTTTCTTGATCCTGCGCTCGACCTGTTTGGCGTGGCTTTTCGTCTCTTTCAGATGCTGCTGAAGACGTTTTTTGTAAGGGCCTTTCGCGGTCATCGCGATGTGGGCCCCCAGGGCGGCCTCCAGTTCGCGCTCCTTGCCGTAAGCCTCGCTCAGGTACTGGACCAGCTTTGCGTCACGCTCGTTCATATCCGCCATCGCGAATTGCGCCTCCTCGGTCTCGCTTCGTTGCTGCGCTTACCTACCCAGCGCAATTGGGGTGAAACTGCGGTGCGGGAGGCTATTCACCGGGTCGGCTTACCATCCTGCGGGTGAAGTTGCTCCTGATCGCAGCGGCGGCGCTGGCAGGCGCCAGCCTCTCCCTTCCCTCTCCCCCGCCGCCGCCGGTGAAGGCGTGGCCGATCCCCTACGGGCAGAAGCGCAAGCACGAGATGGCGCGCTACTCGCAGCGCCACTACGGCGAACGGACCTGGCGGCTGCGGCACCCGCGGGTGATCGTCGAGCACATGGCGCAGAGCGGCAGCGCCGCCGCGGTCCGCAACACCTTCGCCCGCGACGTCCCCGACCCCGAGCTGCACGAGCTGCCCAACGTCTGCGCCCACTTCGTCGTCGCCGACTCGGGCCGGGTCTTCCGCCTCGTCAACCTCCGCACCCGTTGCCGCCACACGGTCGGCCTCAACTGGACGGCGATCGGGATCGAGCACGTCGGGCTGAGCGACGCCCAGGTGATGGGCAACCGCCGCGAGCTCGCGTCGTCGCTGCGGCTCACGCGCGCGCTTCAGGGCCGCTACGGGATCGCCACGCGCAACGTGATCGGCCACAACGAGAGCCTCGGGAGCCCCTACCACCGGGAGCTGGTCGCGCGGCTTCGGACGCAGACCCACGCGGACTTCCCGACGACCGTGATGGATGGCTACAGGCGGCGGCTCGAGCGCCTTCCGGCCCCGGCGAGCCTGCGGTAACTTCGGGTCGTGGAGAAGCGGCAGATCGCCGTGCTCGTGCTGGCCGGCCTCGGCGGGGTGTTCGCCGCGCTCAACCTGGACGAGGTCGACGTCAACTGGATCCTCGGCACCTGGCAGACCCCGCTGATCGTCGTCATCGCCCTCTCGATGCGGGTCGGGGCCGCGCTCGGTGTGCTCGTCAGCCGGCGCCGCGGGGGCGGGGGCTAGTCGAACGACAGCCCCGCCGCGACGGCAAAGCCGAGCGTCGTAACGAGCCCGGTCGTCCTGCCGCTCATCTCGGTGGCCTCCGGGATCATCGAGTCC